>JAYVXV010000112.1:0-7196 GCA_043784905.1 Holophagaceae bacterium
AAATCAAGGCCGCGTTGCGATGGGTTTTCCATCGGGCTCCACCGCCCATTTGATTCCCAGCCACGATGCAATGGTGGGCGCGAGATCCCACAATGGGACTTCACCCAAGTCGCCTTTTCCGCTGCCAAGCACCACGAGCCAGGTATGCATTTCTGGGCGGTCGCTATCGTAGGCATGAGCACCTTTTCGACCCAGGCGTTCGATGAGACCGGCAGGGCCAGAGTGCTCGGCCAGCCAGGTTCCCGTGGGAGCTTCGGCAATGAGATCACCCACGCGGGGGTTGGCTCCCAGGTGAAAGCGAAGCGGCAATTCGGCGCGGGTCCAAGCTTCTAAGCCCGCATTGATCAGGCGACCTTTGGCTTCGGGAGTATGCCCAGGTTTGGTGTAGATGTAGGCGCTGCCGCCATGCACGATGATTCGAGTGAAGCAGCCTTTCAACAGTGAGGGCAGGTAGATGCGGGTCTTCATGGTGGCCATGCCGTGATCGGCCGCCATGATCACGCGGAGACCCTTGTGCCTGGCTAGCATTCGTTCCAGCCATGGCGTGATTTCATCATCAATCCTGTGCAGTTTTTCGAGGGCCTCGGGACTAGCGGGGCCGTGGCTGTGGCCTTCTTCATCAAGCCCCGATAAATAGGCCATTACGAGATCGGCGCCCTCGTTCAAGGCCGTTTCAGAAAAAGTGAGGGCATCGGAATCAGGATGGCCGGAGTGGAAGGGCTCCATTCGCCAAGGCGCAATGTTTTCCCAAGGTCCCGTGGCGCAGGGCCATTGGTAAACGGCGGCTTTCAACCCGCTGCGCGTAGCGGCAACCCAAAGCGGTTCTCGCTTGAGCCAGCGCGCATCGGAGGTGTAAGCCACATACCCGGTTTTTGGATCCACGAAACCATTGGAAATGATGCCGTGATGTTCGGGCCAGCATCCCGTGGCCAGGGTCGCGTGGCCATTGAAGGTGGTGGAAGGGAAGGGCGGAAGGCCCTCGCCGCGACGGCCTTCCTGGGCCAACTTCCACATTTTCGGCATGGTTTGGGACGTGAAAGCGTCCGCCGCTAGGCCATCGAAACTTAGGAACAGCACCGGCGGACCGGCGCCGAGTCCCACATTGAGGCAGGCGCCGAGAAAAATAACGAGCAACCATTTCCATCGCATCGAGACAGTGTGAAGCACTCTCTGAGTTAGAGTGAAAGGATGAGTTATCACAAGCCCTACCCCATGTTGAAATTGAAGGCCGGTAAGGAGGACCTGCTGGGTAAGTTTCATCCTTGGATTTATTCTGGGGCCCTGGAAACCAAGCCGGAGTCCAGGCTCACGCGCATCGCGGATTACTCGGGTAACGTGTTGGCCACGGGCACCGCGAGTGCCGTAAACCCGCTGGCAGTGAGGATCTTCAGATTTGAGGATGCGCCGCTAGATGATGTTTTTTTTGCCGAACGATTTGAAGCGGCGCTTCAATTGCGCAAGGAGCTAGGACTTTGGAACGCCGAGGGCGGATGCCGGTGGGTGTTTGGTGAAGGCGATCTGTTACCAGGGCTCGTCATTGATCGGTATGCCCACGCCTTGGTCATTCAGGCGGGTACGGCGGGTCTGGAAGCCCTGCGGGAAGTCTGGTGGCCGGTGCTGTTGGAGATCGGTAAGCGAGAGGGCTGCACGGTCTTTGTAGAGCGAAGCGCTGCGGGCCGCAAGGAAGAAGGCCTGGACGTCGTCAATCGCCTTTTGAAAGGCTCCATGGCGGGTCCCATCACCATTCAGGAAGGCGCCGCGAAATTGACCGTGGACCTGTTAAAGGGCCAGAAAACGGGCATCTTTTTGGATCAGCGGGAGCATCGCCTTACCGTTGGCCGCGTGTCAAAAGGTTGCAGCGTGCTGAATGCGTTCGGTTATACCGGTGGCTTTTCCATCCACGCGGGTCTGGGCGGCGCGACCCAAGTTTCGACGCTGGATAGCAGCGCGGCGGCTTTGGATTTATGCGAACAAGATTGGACCGCAAACGGTCTGGATCCGGCCCTTCACACACGTTTGGAAGGCGATGCCTTCGACATCCTTCGCGAATTGAAGCCTGAATCTTTTGATCGCGTCATCGTGGATCCACCGGCCTTCGCTAAGCAGCGCAAAGACGTGGACAAGGCGTTCAAAGCCTACAAGGATGTCTTCCGATTGGGTGCTCGTGCCACGACTCGCGGTGGCATGTTGTGGTGTTTCTCGTGCAGCCAACATCTCGATCGCATTCGCTTTCAGGAAGCGGTTTGGACCGCCTTGTTGGAATCGGGCCGTGAAGCCCAAGTCCTGGCTCATCTAGGCCAGCCTGCCGACCACCCCTATTCTCTGAATCACCCCGAAGGGTTCTATCTGAAGGGCCTTTGGCTGCGGGTCTTGTGAGGGCTCACACGACTTTGCATTCAAAGAACTAGAACCACAGAGGCACTGAGGACACAGAGGGGTGCGTCATGTGCCAGCCTCGCGGATGAAATTCAGGCGGCCCGGCGACGGCCTCACGCTTAGGTGTGATCCGCGCTGGGCCGCCTGAATTTGCGGGCCTTCGGCCCGTAGGCACCTGAAGATCCAGGCGCCTCGCGAGGCGATTTTGGGCCGAAAACAAAACATGGGTGCTGGAACTCTGTGCCCTCTGTGTCTTTGTGGTGAGTCTTCTTTAATTTTTGAATGCAAATCCGCATTACACCTTCAACCCCATGGTCTTCCGGGCGGCGACGCGGAATTTGGTGGCTAGTTCCAGAGCCTCTTTGGCCATGGCGGGTGTGGCGCTTTCTTCGGGCTCTTGGATCAGGCGGTTGTATGCGCTGAGCTTGCTTAGGTGGGAGCGGTGCGATTCCCAGCCGGGTTCCAGATCCGCGCAGAGGTAAAGCAGTACGGCGAGATGGGGCGTGGTGGGGAAATGAACGTCACTTTCCTGGAGCCGTGCTTTTAAATAATTTTCAGCACACAGGTGGGCGTGAAGGCAGACAGCGTCTGGGTTGGCGGCTTTCTTTACCGCCAGCTCCCGCTTGGCCGTGCCCAAATGGGCTTCGGCCTTGGCGATCCACTTGGCGCTTAATTCCTTCATCCGGGCCTCCGCGAAAGCGGTGGTTCAAGATACGCCCGATGAATGGGATTTTCGATTTTTGATTTCATACAAAGTTGCAAGCAAAAAAATAAAAACTCACCACCAAGACACGAAGGGCACCAAGAAAAGCCAAAGGAACCCGTCATGTGCTAGCTTCGCGGATGAAATTCAGGCGGTCCGGCGGCGGCCTCACGCCTCGGTGTGATCTGCGCCGGACCCCCTGAATTTGCGGGCCTTTGGCCCGCAGGCGCTACGCGCCTCGCGAAGCGATTTCGGGCCGGAATCATGGGTGATGGCGCTTCGTATTTCTTGGCGTTCTTGGTGACTTGGTGGTGAATCTTTTTTGATACGGGAACCCGTTCGGTCGCAAGTTGGTATCACGTCCAGTTTTAATCTGCGTGAATCTGCGAAATCTGCGGTTCCGTTTTTTTTGATCGCAACTTAGCGTCAGCCCAATTTTTCGACGTCCTCATCAAGACCCACCGCGTTCAATGCGCCGAGCTGTAGATCCAGCAGGTGCGTGCCTTTGACATTGGACATGGCCTTGAGCATCGAGGTTTTGATCTGGGGAATGCTTTCCTGCAACTGTTCGATGAGCACCTTGACCTGCTTGCGGCGGCTTTCCAGTACGCTGCAGGCGCAGAGGGGGCAGCCGCAGGGCACGATGGGATAGCCCTTCAGCCAGGTAAAGCGGCGCAGGTCTTCTTCATCGCAGGTTCCGAGGGGCCGGATTACGGTGTTGGCGCGATCATCACTGGTGAGGCGCAGCGGCATGGTGGCTATCTTGCCGGAGAAAAAAAGATTCAGTAGGAGCGTCTCAAGCAGATCGTCGAGATGATGGCCCAGCGCGATTTTCGTGAACCGGTTTTCTTTTGCGAACGTGTAGAGCACACCCCGGCGGAGCCTCGAACAGATAATGCAGGGCGTCTCCTCAGGACGATTGCGGATGAGCGCATCAATGGGCGCGCCCAATACGTGATGTGGGATGCCGCGCCGTTCACATTCTTCGGCGATGCGGTCGGGATCGAATTTCGGGAATCCAGGGTCCACCGTGATGCCTTGTACCTCAAACCGAATGGGGGCGCGCCTTTGGAGCAACGTCAGGACTTCAAGCAAGGCCCAGGAATCTTTGCCGCCGCTGAGACCTACCAGAATGCGATCACCCTCTTCGATAAGATTGTAAGTTTTGATGGCTTCGCCTACGCGGTGGAGAATGCGCTTCTCCAGCTTGGGTAGCAGAGCCAAGTCAGCCTCGGTGGGCGGACTTGCAAGGCTTGGCAGGGCGCATAGGTTCGTCACGCTCGGGTCATCCCTTCAGCTCATCAGCTCATCAACCCATCAACCCATCAATGCCGCACAACCCTTTTGCTTGCCATTCATCATCGAGGCCTCGGCATCGCGGAGGTACTCGGGGCAGGTGCAGACGGGGCAGGTGTTGCTGTGGGTTTCGATGCAGAGATCAGCGATGTTGACCTTCTCCATGAAGGTGGTGATGTGTTCTTCGAGCTGGCGCCACAACAACTGGCTCATGCGTTCGTCTTCCAGGAGAATCTGTCGGCCTTGTTCGGGATCATCCTTGGAAACTGCATACAGGCTTTGATCCGTGAGGCGCAGGATCTCGCCAACGCTGACTTGATCGCAGGGCCGCGTCAGCACGTACCCGCCTTTGGGTCCGCGTACGCTTTTCACGACGCCCGCTTTTTTCAATTTATGGAAAATCTGTTCGAGGAAAGGCAATGAAAGTTTCTGGCGCTCCGCGATCAGATGCAACGGCACCGGCTCACCGTGGCTGTGGTGCGCCAGATCAAAAAGTGCCTGCATCGAGTAGCGGCCACGGGCGGAAATCTTCACCGAAAATATCCTTTCCTCAACCCTTCAATATGGGATACCTGACTGATTTCGTCAATTAAGGAATCGAGAAATGGCTTCGGATTCCGTATGCTTGATGAAGAGGTGACCATGCTTGAAATCTTAGTGGCTGCAACGCTGCACGTTGCGCCGGTGCAGGAACCGCAGAAGCCCATTGCGGCGCAGATCTCCACCCCGGTGGCGCAGACGAAGCATGAAGAACCCCCGAAGCCGCACCTCATCCCACCGACAAAAGAAGGTGCTCTGCCATGTGATAGCAAAGACCAGCAGCCCGTGTTGGTGGGTGCGACGACCCGCGAAGCCATCTTGACCCACCGGGCTATTTTTCGCGAAAACATGAAGCATCGAACGATGAAGGCCGAGTGGCTGGCCCGCTGGAAAGCCATTGATACACCCTGCACGTTGGTGGTGGCTTTTGGGTCCTGGTGCAGTGACAGCCAGGCGCAACTGCCGAATTTTCTGGCTCTCACCCAAGAAGCTAACCCATTCGTCACCATCCACTACCACGGTGTTTATCGCGACAAGAAGGCCGAAGGCTCCGCTTGGCCCAAGGGCGTCGAACCGCAGCCCATCGTAAAGGTGCCGACCTTTTGGCTCTTCACCTTGCAACCCGGTGGTGGCCAGAAACTCGTAGGAAGCATCGTGGAAACACCGCCCAAAAAAGATCAAGATATGGCCGAAGCCGTAGTGGAGTTGCTGGAGCAGGCGAAGTAAGTGTGGTGCCAAGTTGCAATCAAAAAACTGGAACCGCGAAATCACGCGAAAAACTACGAAAACCAAAAAACATGGGTGTAGCTGATAACCAATCTGAATGGACCGACTGAAGCAGTTATTTTTTCGCGTATTTTCGCGCCATTCGCGGTTCCCGGTTTTTTTACCTTTTGAATGCGAACCAAATCACCAGGGACACGCTTCGGTTACCTGCATTCTGAATGCTTTGGGATCGAGCGTGATCTCCGCTCGATCCCGTGGCGGAGCGGGTTCTCCATCAAGGTGCCAGGGCAGGGATCGGTCCAGGGTGATGATGGCTCGCAGCACTCGCCCTTCTTGGCGGAGATGGGTGTGACCTCCTTCGCGGAAAAGAGATGGCATTTGGGTCAGCAGGTCGAGTCGGTGCGGTTTCTTCAGGGTGGCCCACTGCAAAATTCCATCGGCGGGATGGGCGTTGGGCGCGATCCAGAAACCTGATCCGTATTGCGGCAGGTTGGCGATGCAGAGGCTCCACGCAGATTCAGGAAGTTCGGGCGCTTCGCCCTTCCACGCGGCCCGCAAAATATCGCGCCGCGACTTGGGTTCAAATGCCTCCGGGTGCAGGGACTCCCAACGCAGGCCGACCGCTTCAAAATCTCGCCACAATTTCATCGAGCGTTTCACATAATTCAGGAATCCGCGTGAGCTGCCGCCCTCAAATGCGTGGGCAAGCACCGCCTCAAAGCCGGTGCCGCAGAGATTGAAAAAGGGCTCGCCGTCGAGCCTGGGAAGGTCCATGCGAAGCTCCCGGCCTTCGAGTAGCCGCGTCACGGCGCCGCTGGGGTTCAAAGGTGTCCGTAGGCCTCGCACAAGGCCATTACCGCTGCCACCGGGAACCGCAGCCAAAGCGATGGGACAGCCCGCTTCAACAAGGGCCTTTCCGGCGTGGTGGATGGTGCCATCGCCACCCCATACAAATAGCGGTCCACCGGCTCGAATGGCTTGTTCAATGTGCGGGGCGAAATCAAAGGGCGGGCCAAAGGCGATGGGCTCGAGGCGGGCTCGATACTCGATCGGAAGACCCGCCAGCAGCGCGTCCGGGTTCTTTCGCGATACCCCTGCCTGGGGATTAAAAAGGAGCGGAAGTTTCATTTCCACTCCCATGCTTTTTGAATCGAATGATCCTGTACGTCCGCGTAAAAGCGCCGTCCGCCCAGGGCTGCCTCGGGATCAGGTTGGATGACGTAGCGCCATTGATGGTCGGCGATCCACTGGCGGAAAACGTGGTGATGCTGGCTCGTCAGGAAAGCCTGTTTCTGCTTGAGGCGCATGATGGTGGCGGATCCGTTGAGCGGATTCCAGCTCCAGGGGAAGCGCGAGGCATCAGGAAACTCATCGCAGGCGCCGGGTTCGAGGCTCCAAATTCGGATGTACTTTTTTAATTCGATGAGCGCATGTCGGTCTTGCACGGGCAAACCTTCCGCCGAGCTTCCCGCCGTGACGGGAAGCTCCGGCAACCGGAACCTACGCGTCGAGGCTGTGATCTGATGATCGTAAGCGTTCTGCGCGAGGGCGCGGC
>JAYVXV010000113.1:0-2124 GCA_043784905.1 Holophagaceae bacterium
GTCGAAATCGCCGATCACCCCTACTTCTTGGCGTGTCAATTTCATCCGGAATTCAAGAGCAAGCCCCTAGCCCCACACCCGCTGTTCACGGCGTTCGTGAAGGCCAGCGCGGCGCATGGGAAGTAGAAAGGAGAGCCGCAGATTTCGCAGATGACGCAGATTCCAAAAGAGGTGATCGAATGAAGACATGGCTTGGGATCATCCTCTGCGGCTCGCTCGCGCTTCAGGCGCAGACATGGGAAGTTCATGCCTTTGCCCTCAGTCAAAAGGCGTCAGCCGCAGGGAACTTTCCGCAGATGACTTACAATCGGCGCGGGATTTCCTTCGTCCGTGACGCTCCGAGAAATACAGGCGACGCATTGCTCCAGTACGCTTTCGCATTTGCCCCCGGACCCTCCGAAGATGCGACCTACCACTCAGGCTCCACCTCTCCCTTCGGAGGCGTAAGCGGAAGGTACAGTCCCGGTGGTTTTGTTTCTGCGGGTTTCAATTTCCAGAACTCCGGTGCCTTCAGGGTCGGCATTGGGCTGGAATTCCGAATGTCGGCCCAACACAGAGAAGGATCTTCAGGCGATACTGGCGGCGGGGAAACGAGTTTCAAATTCAGCCCCTGGGCCAATGCGCATATCCGGTATGCACCCGTGCGAGCCGGGCTCGCTCCTGTTGTTGGCATTCAGTACGGAGTGAGTTCCGTCGAGGCCCCGGCCCCCAACAAGGAATTCGGCTTCTTCGCGGGCCTGCGATTCTGATTTCCTTCTATTGATTCGCGCTATTCGCGGTTCCCTTTTTAAATCTGCGTCATCTGCGTAATCTGCGGTTTCTCTCTTTTCTGCTTCACGCATCCCGAGGTCCCCATGCCCGCCACCGCCGACAAACTCGCCATTGATACGCTCCGCTGCCTGGCCATGGATGCCGTGCAGGCGGCCAATTCGGGGCATCCGGGCACACCTATGGCGTTGGCGCCCATGGGCTACGTGCTCTGGACAAAATTCCTTCGGCACAATCCCAAAACCCCATCTTGGCCCGATCGTGATCGCTTTGTTTTGTCCTGCGGCCATGCTTCGATGCTGCTCTACGGTCTGCTCCACCTCACGGGCTACGACCTTTCTCTCGATGAAATCAAGCAGTTTCGTCAGTGGGAATCCAGGACACCAGGCCATCCTGAATACGGCCATACGGTGGGCGTGGAAACCACCACGGGACCGCTGGGACAAGGCATTGGCAACGCCTTGGGCATGGCCATGGCGGAGCGCTGGCTGGCGGCTTATTTCAACCGTCCCGATCATGAGATCGTGAACCATCGCACCTACGCCATCGTGAGTGACGGCGACGTAATGGAAGGCGTGGGCCAAGAGGCCGCCAGTCTCGCGGGGCACTTGGGTTTGGAAAAGCTGGTGCTGCTTTACGATGACAATCACATCACCATCGAAGGTGATACGGATCTGGCCTTCACCGAGGACGTAGGTAAGCGTTTCGAGGCCTATGGCTGGCGCGTGCTGAAGGTGCTCACCGGCGAGGACCTGAACGGCCTAGAATCGGCCCTTCACGAGGCCACGCACGAACCTTGCGGGAGGCCCACCCTCATCATTACGCGCACCATCATCGGCTACCCCGCACCCAACAAACAGAACCATCACGATGCTCACGGTGCGCCGTTGGGTCCGGACGAAGTGGCCGCTGCGAAGGAGGTCATGGGTTTTGATCCCAACGTCCATTTCGCGGTGCCGGATGCGGCGCGCGAGAAATGGGAAGTAAGCCTCGAACGCGGAGCCCTGTTCGAGTACGAATGGAAAGCCCGATTCAAGGCCTATCGTGAGGCTCATCCTGAATTGGCGGCGGAATACGAACGCTGGATGCAGGGTGAGTTGAACGCTGGGTGGGAAGCCCAGCTGCCATCCTTCGTGGAAGGCGAAAAAATAGCCACCCGTGATGCCTCGGGCAAGGTCATCAACGCACTGGCCGCAGCCATCCCAAATTTCCTGGGAGGATCGGCGGATCTGGGCTCTTCCAACAAAACCGTCATCAAAGGTGCCGCCAGCTACTCGCGTACCGTGGCGGGGCGCAACCTACACTTCGGGGTGCGGGAACACGCCATGGGCGCAGCGCTGAACGGCATGAGCCGGC
>JAYVXV010000114.1:0-7125 GCA_043784905.1 Holophagaceae bacterium
GTTCCAGCGCCGCGCCAAATAACCATCCAGCCAATCCGTCAGCGACGCGATCCAGAACACCGTGACGCCAATGATCTCGTGATTCTGCACCCGAGTCATGAGGACCACGACCAGGATCGGAACCATGAGAATGCGGGCGAAGGTGAGGTAGTTGGGAAGATTCATGCGTGCTTCAGGCTAGCGCCGATTCGCGCCTGGCTCCAGGAGAAGCCAAGTACCGCGAACCACACCAACAGCCAGGAAAAAACGAACGGGTATTAATCGCGCCTTTTCGACTCCTTCGTGAGTACGCGTATTTGTCCGTTCGGGTCGGTAATTTTCAGGGCTCCTTCAGCGCTCGCTTCCAATCGCGTGGCGAGGCTTCCTGGCTCTGGCGGCCCTAACAGATTTCGCCGTTGCTGCTCGCAGAGCGCAGGCAAGCGATGGGCTCCCGATTCATGCATCGCGTGGGAATTCAAATCCACGTCCATCGTGTGGAAGTTGGTCCCGGCCTCTAATCTGGGCAATCCAACACGGTACAGCCCAGGTGCCATCTCTCCGAAAAGGACCGCACTGTCCTCGCGTTTCGAACCTGTAGAGGATACTTGTGGGAAAGGGGTAGACCAGAGTTCATTGCCTTCGAAATGCAGATGACGCAAACGACATTCTCCGGCCTGGGCTACGCTCACCAGAATGCTTCCATCAAACAAGAAAGCAGCTTCCATGAAATTGGCGTGGCCTTGCGCCACCAGGGTTTTCTGCACCTCGCCCGTACGGGCGTCACACAGATCTAAACCTCGATTTTTATTGTCCCATCTCCGCACCAACAATTTTTCGGTGCGGGGACTCCGGTCCAGAAGCGTGTCATTTTTATCAAGTTGGACGGTGCCCGTCTTGACGAAATGCGCGGTGCGTAAATCCAATTCATAAATGTTCATCTTGTGCTCGCTGGCCTTGCCTTCGTCCAGGTAAGCGCGCAGCTTTTCAGGCCCGAGAAACAAAAGGCGCGAGGCGAAGAAATGCGGGGTTTCGAGCGTATGACGAGCCAGCAATTGGCCTGAATCCACGTCATAAACACTCAGTGCGTTGGTTTCGCAAAATGCGAGCCTTTTGCCTTCGACATCAAGCGCCACGGGCCACGGGTAGGAACCCGCTTGAATTTGAATTCCCGTGGCCCGGTTGTAGGCTGTTTGGCTTCCAAGATCCGTAACCCAACACTCCAAGTCACCTCGGTTTTGAAAGGGATTGGAAGGTGAGAATGAGACGAGTCGCTTTCCATTCTCAGACCACGCCTCCGGGTAAGCACCAAGCCGGATTCCCTGCCCGGAATCGGTGTTCAAAGCCACGTTGCATTCCCGACCCAGCCCGGCCCGCTCCGCCGACACCAGCACCCAGGGCCCTTGACCGGCAGCCTTTCCGTACCAGGTCCCGGCAATTTGGGATGCATCCAAATGTTCGATGCCATGGAGCGTAAGCATCGCCGCAACCGAGGACAAAATCGGGATCGCCACCATCGAAATAGATAGGCTCCGATGGCCGCGTTTCAAATCGGTACGCCCTTTCGCCATTTGCTGATACCCAGCCACGGCCAGCACTAGAAGCACCATGATTCCAAATCCGCCCATGAACCAGGTCATTTCTCGGAAGGCCAAGAGCGCCATCATCCGCCGTAGAAACCACGCCAGTACACCAAGGGTTGCCCCGAGGCACGCAATATCCAGCAACAACCAGGGTGTGCGAGCCCGAAACGCGATGGACAAAGTGTGGCCGACCAAGGGCATGGCAATGGAAAAAATAGCCAAGGGAATTAAGCCAGGAGCCCATTCCAGCATGACCCGATGCGCCAACATCACCGGCAACGCCACCAGGAGTCCGCAGACAAAAACAAACAAGATGACACCCAAAAGTTTGCCTGCGAACAGAACCAACGGAGACACGGGCCGGGCCAAGTAAAAACCCATGCGACCTTCCTGCAAATCCGGAGCGATCACGCCCGCACCCAGAACGAGGCCAAACAGGGCTGGCAGGAGAATCCCGAAACACAGGGCCGTCGCCGTTTGGATATCTGCGACTGAAGCGACTGGAGCGCCTTTGGATGAAAAAATGAGGGGTATGAGCAAGGCCCCCAAGCCCGCTAGCAGCGCGCCTCCCGCCACGAAACCCTTATTCAGCCATTCCCGCTGCGCTAGAACCAGAATCTTCATGCTCGCACCTCTTCGTGTTCGTCCACCAATGCGATGAAAAGGTCTTCGAGCGCCATCGGCTCGACGTCCATTCCCTGGCTTTCAAATCTTTGTTGGAATGAGTCGTCAAACCCCATCACCAGGGCCTCGGCTCCCCATGGATGGCGCGTCATTCGCAGCACGTCCAAGCCCTTTAAATCTGGTTCTGGATGAAGCGACGAACCCCACCGCAGGCGCCGGACGCGGGCCTTCAAGGGCTCCATGGATTCATCCAAGATCATTCGTCCTTGATTCAAAATTCCCACGCGATCCGCAACACCTTCGACGCCCGTCAGATCATGGGTCGTCAACAAAACCGAGACGCTGCGATCCGCGAGTTCCGTCACCAAGGTTTCAAAAAAAGCGCGACGGGCAACGGCGTCGAGTCCCAAGGTGGGATCGTCCAACACCAGCAATTCCGGGCGCGGCCCCAGGGCCAAGGCCAAGGCGAACTGGGCCTTTTGCCCCCTTGAAAGCGAACCCGCTGAAACGTGAAAAGAAATTCCGGCTCGCTTGATCCGGGTAGCCACGTCTTCGGCGTCCCATGTCGGATAGAACCGCGCACAGAAAGCAATCACCTGATCCACCCGCATACCACCGGGCACATCCGGGGATTCCTGCATCACGCCGATCCGCTGCATGGCGCGATCCCGGATACTCCAAGCGGATTGGCCAAAGAGTTCGGCCCGGCCTTCGTTCGGTTGCTGCCAGCCCAACAGGCAGCGCACCAAGGATGATTTGCCGGACCCATTGCGACCGAGCAAGGCATAGACCTGGCCGGGTTCTACCTTGAAGCTAACATCCGTTATGACTCGTTTTTGGCCGTAGCTCACACCGAGGCCTTGCACCTGAATGGGTGCGGCTGAATCCGTCATTTCACGTCCTCCTTAGCTTTTCCGTCGAGGGACTTCCAGGCCTTTCGTAGCGCCTCTTCGGCCTCACCCAATTCGGCTCCTGCGGTCAGCGACAAAGACGAAAACCGGAGTGCGCCTTCCTGCAACATCTGTTTGCGGTCCCGGCTCTTTAGGGTGGGTGTGGACTCCGCCACAAAGGTGCCTTCCCCGCGTTTGGTGACGAGCACACCGGCCTCCACCAGCCGCTGATAGGCCTTGGCGACCGTGGCAGGGTTCACGCGGAGATCTCTTGCGAGGTCGCGTACCGAGGGCACCGCTTCGCCTTGGGGCAACGCCCGGGAAAGCACCAAGCGACGAATGCCTTCTTCGATCTGCCGCCAGATGGGGCTTGAATCCTTGGGGTCAACTCGGAGTGTGTCCCTCATAGGGGCCTTCTAAGGTGGGTTGAGGGTTAGAGTTCTGAGCGAGTCAGTGTATCAGTGTTCTAATACAGTAAGTCATTCCAGCACCCTGTCAACCCCACCCGGAGTTTTATCTTTGTCAGATATCTCGCCTACTTCCCCGGCCCTTTCCCGATGCTTTCAGTCCATCCTTTTGGCTGGCAGGTTGGCCCCGTTCTGATGCAAAGTCAGACTTACGGCCCGACCCGTGCTATCGGTTTCAAATGCGAGATGAGAAGAGATGAATCGGGGAGCGCCTTAGAATGCTCTGCGCCGATAGGACCATGTGGACAGGCTCAAGGATGCAAGGCCGAAGGCCAGCACACCCGCGACCATCCACAGGGCACTCGGGAGATGCGCCAGAACGCGCTGGAAAAAATAAAACCCGGCCTCCACCCCTTCCAGGCCCTTCCAGGCCAACCCTCCGCCCAGGGCGAGGATCACCGTGAGGGAGAAAGCCAGGATGCCCTTGGCAGGTTCGAAGTGATGCACGAAGGGTAGGAACACGAAGATGGCGAACACATCGATGATCGCCAGCATGCCCACGGACCGGAGCTCCTCGGGCGTCGGGGCGGCCGCGCGGCCGGGGGCCAGGGCATGGGCCGTCCACGCCACCATGATGGGAAGCACCAGGCCCGCCAGTAGGCCCAGGAAGCTGGTGAGGTACTTGGTGCGCACGAGCTGGGCCCGGGTGACGGGCAGGGACACCAGGAAGGCTTCCACGTCGAAGGTCAGGCCCTGGAAGGTGGACGGAATGATTAGCAGGAACATGATCACGAAGGCGATGGAGGGGATGTCGATGCCGTTCTTCGTGCACTGGGTGTAGACCATCAGTGAGAGGTAGAAGACGAGGATGGGCGACATCAGGAGCAGCAGGCGCCGATTGGTGACCCAGGTCATGCGGATCAGCGGGAGCATAGGCTCTCCCCCTGCCCACGCATGCGTGGGCATGAATCCAAGGACTCGTCCCGGCCGTGGAAATAGACCAGGTCTTCCAGGCTGGGGCGCTCCTGGAGGGCACCTTCCGGCAGCATGGGTGCCAGGGTTTCCGCGCCTTCGCACAGCAACGTCAGGCCCAGCTCGGTGCGCTCGCCGCCGCGGCAGCGGTCCTTCAGGGGCCCCGCAAGGAGCTCTTCCCCGCCCTTCACCAGGGCCCAGGATTCCAGCAGTTCGTCCTTCGGCCCCGCCAGCACCATGCAGCCTGCTTTGAGGATGGCCACGTGATCGGCCACGCGTTCCAAGTCCGACGTGATGTGGGTGGAAAAGAGCACGGCCCTGCCTTCGTCCTGGATGACTTCCAGCAACAGGTCCAGCACCTCCCGGCGCATGAGGGGATCCAGGCCCGAGGTGGGTTCGTCCAGCAGGAGGAGATCAGCCTCGTGACTGAGGGCCAACGCCAGGGCTACCTTCATGCGGCTGCCCTGGCTGAGTTTCATGAAGATCGTTTTATTGGGCAACTCGAAGGTGTCGCAGAGGCGGCGGAAGGTGACGGCGTTCCACCGGTCGTAGAAGGGCGCCACCGCTTCGCCCAGTTCCGGTACCCGGAGGAGGGGGAAGAGGGCCGGGCTTTCCTGCACGAAGCCGATGCGCTGGCGCAGGCACGCGCCGCCGGTCCGGGCGTCCTCCCCGAAAAGGCGGATCTCTCCGGCGTCGGGGGGCAGAAGGCCCTGCGCCATTTTCAGGAGCGTGGATTTGCCCGCGCCATTGGCCCCCACGAGGCCGGTGATGGTGCCGCTCGGCACGACCAGGTCCACGGCCCGGAGGGCGAAGGCGCCGTAGGATTTCGAAAGATTGCGGATTTCCAGAAGGTTGGCCACGGCTAAAAGTCCCTTCCCACGAAGGCCTTCAGGGAAAGCAGGTAGGAAAGGGCGAAGAGGCCCGACAGGCCCAGCGCCATGGGGATGGGATGCGCCATCAGGCCCTCGATGAAGCGGTGGCTGTCCACGCCGGAGATATGCAGGTACGTTCCATAGACGACCACGGGGAAGTAGGCGAAGCCGAGTCCCTTCAGGCCCCAGCGCAGGAAGAAAGGCATGGGGTAGGCGAACCAGAAGATCAGCAGGATGCCCACGCCCAGGAACTGGTTTCGGTCCATGGCGCCCAGGGGGATCGGATGGCGGGCAGCCACGCTCAGGGCGAGCCACACGCCCGTGTGGGCGAGGGCGAGCATGCCGGCGCTGAAGAGCAGGACTTCGACGTAGCGCAGGCGCACCACCGCGGCCCGGGACACGGGCAGCACCAGGAGATCCCCCAATGTGCCTTGCGTGCTTTCCCGCAGATGGAGGGCCAGGGGCAGCATGGGGATGAGGAAGGAGGTCTCCAGGATCAGGCCGGTGAGCTTCACACCCTCGTCGGCCAGCACGAGGGCCCCCAAGCCCATCCCCAGTACCAGGGTGGGCACCACCAGGGAATCCCAGTGCAGCTTTAGATCGCGTTTGAGGAGATTAAGTAGCATGGGGTTTCCTCCTTCCTAGCGGCCCTTGCGGAGCGGCCAATGTTTTGTGGACGGTCCGCTAGGGCCGCTCGTGCCGACGTCGGCCTAAAAGCACGAGGATGTCCTCGAGGCTGGCGCGCTCCACGAGGGCGCGGCCCTCGAAGCGGCGGCGGGCGCCTTCCACGTCGTCGGTGAGGGCTTCGAAGCCGTGGGCGTTCGTGCGAAGGCCCTGGAATCCGGCCTTCACATCGTCATCGAGCAGCTCCAGCCCGCCCTTCACCACGCCCCAGGTTTCCCGCAGATCCTCCTGGGTGTGGCTGAAGACCACTTCGCCATCCCGGATGAGCGTCACCCAATCAGCTCTGGCTTCCAGATCCGATGTGATGTGGGTGCTGAAAAGGATGGACCGGCGCTCATCCAACGTGGCGGTCAAGCGTTGGAGCAATTCGCGGCGGAACACTGGATCCAGGCCGGTGGTGGGCTCGTCCAGCACCAGTAGATCCGCTTCACGGCTCATGGCCAGGGTGAGCGCAAAGCGTGTGCGCTGGCCCAGGGACAGGGTCTTGGCCTTGGCGTTAGGATCCAAACCAAAGTCAGCAATCAGCGACTTCCAGCCGGCCTCGTTCCAGGTGGGGAAGAAGGGCGCATAGATGTTCTTCAACGTCACGAGCCGCGCACCAGGGGCGAATTTGGGTTCGTCCGAAACATAGGCGATGCGCTGGCGCAGCTTCGGACCTTCTTGAATCAAATCCCGGCCTTGAAAGCGGATTCGTCCGGCGTCCAGATGGACAAGGCCAAGGATGGCTTTGATGAGCGTCGTCTTGCCCGCGCCATTGGGGCCGATGAGGCCCATCAAGGTGCCGCTGGGCAATGAAAAGCCCGCACGATCCAAATGAAAGTCCTTGAACCGTTTGGTCAGACCTTCCAAGTGAAGGAGAGGTTTAGTCATGGTCCTGCTCCAAAAAAAGAGTGAGCATGTGCTTGAGTTCTTTGGCTCCGATCCCTGCGGCGCGGGCTTCGGTGATGGCTTCGCTGAGTTTCTCCTCCACGGCCCTCACCCGTTTTTCCCGCATGAATTCGGCATTGGGCGAAGCCACAAAAGTGCCCTTGCCACCCACCGTGTCAATGAGCCCTTCGCGTTCCAATTCGTCATAGGCGCGCTTGGTGGTGATAACGCTGATCTGTAGTGTCTGCGC
>JAYVXV010000115.1:0-7088 GCA_043784905.1 Holophagaceae bacterium
GGGTGTGCGCGATGAAGCCGAGATCCGCGGCCATCGCCGCACCTACATCGGGTCCATGCCCGGCCGAATCATTTCGCTCATGAAGAAAGCCGGCGTGCGTAATCCGGTCATGTTGTTGGACGAACTCGACAAGATGGGCAGCGACTACCGAGGCGACCCAAGTTCCGCGCTACTGGAGGTCCTAGACCCTGAGCAGAATGCGGGATTCCAGGACCACTACCTCGACCTTGGTTTCGACTTGAGTCAGGTGCTCTTTATCGCCACCGCCAACGTGCGGCACAACATTCCCGAACCCTTGGACGACCGGTTGGAAATCATTGATCTTTCGAGTTACACCACCCGGGAAAAGCTCGCCATCGCCAAAGAGCATCTCGTCCCGAAAGCCCTGGTACGCAACGGAATGCAGGAAATGGGCATCGTGTTTGAAGATCTTGCCATCGAAAAACTCATCCAGGGCTACACCCGCGAAGCCGGTGTGCGCCAGTTAGAGCGTGAGATCGTGAGTGTGCTACGCAAACTCGCGCGCCACAGCCTTCAACCGGAAAAAAGGCAAGACCACGCGGGCGCTGAGTTTGATCCCATCGTCACGGCCAAACGCATCCCAAAGCTATTGGGCCCCGAAAAAATCACCGAGCATCGCCCTGACGATCACGCGATTCCGGGCTTGGTGAACGGTCTGGCCTGGACTCCGACGGGCGGCGATCTGCTTACCATCGAAGCCGCCATGCTACCCGGCAAGGGCAACCTAAAACTCACCGGCAAACTCGGCGAGGTGATGCAGGAAAGTGCGAATCTCGCGCTGAGTTTTGTGCGCGCAAGAGCCGAACGCCTAGGCTTAAAAAAGGATTTTCTCGACACAGTGGATTTACATGTTCACGTGCCCGAAGGCGCCATACCAAAAGACGGCCCCAGTGCGGGTATCACCTTGGCGACGGCGTTGATCTCTATCTTGACGGGCATCCCCGCCCGAGCGGACATGGCCATGACCGGTGAATTGACCCTGCGAGGCCTGGTGCTTCCCATCGGTGGCCTCAAGGAAAAACTCCTGGCCGCCCATCGCCTGGGCCGAAAAGCCGTGCTCATTCCCGCCGATAACGCACGCCATCTCGAAGATGTCCCCGCCGAAGTTCGTGAACAGTTGAGCATTCACCTCGTGGGACACATGGACGAAGTCATCCAACTCGCATTGATGCGGGCACCCATGCCGTTGGATGCCAATGACACACAGATTCCCAGTGGCGAGACCAAGCCCGCAGCAATATCAACACCCACACCCACGACCCCTCCGCAATAACTGGTAGCCTGAAGCCATGCGCTTTCTATCCAGTCACGTCATCCACTTTTTCCTGATGGGCCTCGGCATCTCGGTGGTGCTGGGGATGATCACGCCCACCACGAAACCTGAGCGCACCCGGATGAGCATCCTCAAACACCTGGGAGGCTTGGTGGGCATCGGGTTGGTGCTGGCCTGGGTCATGTACCTTCTGCCGCTCCACCCTGTTCGTTTCTAAGAGCCTGTTTCAAAATGGGACGATGCCGCGCTGGGAGCGCCGGGCGAGCGAGGCAAGGCAGCCGACCACGGCGTATCGTCTATCCGCTACGGGAGGCTAACGCAGCATCGCGACGCCCGCCGCCCCAGCCCGAAGGGACGGGGCCAGCCGCGCGCATCGCTACGTCAGCGGCCTTGTGCGTATGATCTATATGCAACTGCGGCTCCTTCCTTGCGCTGCATCGCGGCTGACCTCCGTCGCGGCGCCGCCCCATTCTGAAACAGGCTCTTAACATGGTCGAGGCGATCCGCAAGCACGCGGAAGGGTTGATTCTGCGGCTGCTGGTCTATCTGAAAAACACCTGGAATACCACCGCACTTCGGTTCCCGCGCTGCGGTGCGGTTGGGCATTTCTCCTGGGAAGTCGCTCAGAAGTATGACCACGACGATTGCTTCAGTTACGCGGCCGGACTCTCTTTTTGGCTCATCGTCAGCCTTGTGCCCATCACCACGCTGCTTTTCAAATTATTGGGCGTCCTGTTGAGTTCCAAAGCCAACGGGAAGGTGATACTCACGGCCCTTCTTAACCTCTTTCCCTACCTACCCACAGAATTCTTGCGGGACACCATCCAGAGCAGCCAAAAAATTGGGAATCTGGGGTTTTCTTGGGTGGTACTGATGGCGGGCGGTCTCTGGGGCGTGAACCAGTTAGATACCAGCCTGGCTCACGTGTTTGGGGTCCGTATCCGGAAACACCGCCAAACCCGCAAATTCAACTGGATACGCCGCCTGGTGCTGATGGTGAGCGCGGTCCTGTTGCTGGCGATCTTCATGGCGCTCATCACCGGCGGATTCCTGGGGAAACGGATGGGAATGCCACAGACCCTGCTGCTGCCTTTCCTTACACCGTTGCTGGGCCTTTTGGTGGTGACGATGATTCTCCAACATCTGCCTCGCTGCCATGTGCGTTTCCGCCATGCGCTGCTCGGGGCTTTCGTCTCCACGGTTTTCTGGTGGATCGCCAAAAAAGCCTTCGCGGTCTACCTGAGCCACACGTTCACCTTTGGCATCATGTACGGCTCGCTGAGTAGCATCATCGCGGCCCTGATTTTTTTGTATTACAGCTGCGCGATCTTCCTGCTGGGCGCCGAGGTTACCTCGACATTTTACCTGCACGAAGCCACCGGCACCCATGCCATACCGAAGGATCTTCGTTCGGCGAGGGTAGAGGAATGAGGAACCGCGAAAATATGCGAAAGAAAAAATTCCCTGATTACCCCTGAACCAGCCCGAAATCACGGTTATTCGTTATTCGATCGAAACCGATTTGCGGATGTAGTTGGAACTGTTCACGGGATTAGCAACCCACACGATGCCTCCCAGATAGCCAGACTGGCTGCTGGTCGGCTGCTGCAACCAGAAGCGTGTGCGGCCATGATACGGGCTTGGATTCATCGCCTGCTCAAACGCCGATTGGGTTAGCGCGCCGGTGGCCAAGAAGATTTGTGGAGAGTACGCGGTGACGGTGGGATCCCATGGGCTTTTTTCTTTTCCGGTGGTGCCTACCAAATAATCTCTCATGGCGGTTTGAATGCTAGACGGGGAAAGCCCCGCCTCCTTGCCCTTGTCCCACTGGCCAACCATGTCGCCAACATGCCCCACACAGTTGGTGGTGGCGGTTTTGTCCCGAGCCCTGGCCCGCTGGCTCAGAAGGGATGGCACCGCAATTGCGCTAATAATGCCGATGATCGCCAGGACCAGGAGCAATTCAATGAGTGTGAAGCCCGAACTGCGTTCCATGTGACGGCTCACGGCATCCTCCGATTTTGGCCTTTTGCGACAGTGGCAAAAACAGGACCAACCAGTAGGACCCGGTATTTTTTGGCAAAGTTGACCCATTTATCACCTATCGAGTGACAAGCCAGGGCACTTTTCTGCCTGCTACGTCTCGGAGGCAGGCAATTCAGTCTTCTTCCCGACCCCTCGCGGACATGGGGATCTCGAATCCTTGGACCCTGTATTCGTTCAATTTGTTGCGCACGGTGCGCAGGGCCAAGCCCAATTGATCGGCACAGCGGGTGCGATTCCCATCCACAGCGGAAAGCGTGGATAACAACCAGAATCGTTCCAACTCATGCAAAGAAAGGCCCAGGGGCAGCGCTACCGGCGTTCCGATGGTAGAGGAAACGATGGGCACGTTTGGATCTGCGAAAATGGCTTCTTTCCGAGTGTCCTGTCCCTCAGACCGGCGAACCAATGGACGTTGATCCATTAAGGTTCGGGCAGGTCTCTCAAGGGGATCCGGAGGAATCCCCGCAAGTAGCTCAGGGGTCAGTAACCACCCAAGGTCTCGATAGGTTAGAACCGGCCCGTTAGACATGGCTGCGGCCCGCTGGACCGCACTCTCCAGCTCACGCACGTTGCCGGGCCATGAATGGCGCGACAAGGCGGTTAGAAAGCTCGGCGCGGCCCGCAGTCCGGGACGGCCATTGGCGCGCCCAAAATGCTCGAGTATGTGCGCCGCCAGGTTGGAAAGATCCTCAAGCCTTTCTCGCAAGGGAGGAATCCGGACCGGAACGACGCCAAGCAGGTAGAAAAGCTCCTCCCGAAACCGCCCTGCCTTAACCTCGGCTTCAAGACTCCTGCTGGAGAGAGATATGATTCGGAGAACCTGGCCCGATCCGCGTCCGGTCCGATTTCGGATGTATTGGAGTAACCCCGATTGTTGAAGGGGGTTCAAGGCCCAAACTTCATCCAACAGCAAGGTTCCACCTTCGGCACCTTTCAGCTCCGATTCCAGGTTTAATGCGATCAAGGCTTCTACACTTTTTTCATCGGGACACCGCACGGTCACCCATGCCCCCCCACGGCGCGGCCCCGCTAGGTGGATGAGTTTTGCCAATCGCTCGCCGTCGCAGCCGATTTCACTTTCGATCAGCACATAGGCCCGACTTTCCGCAGCGCGTCGCGCCCGCTGAAGGCTTTCGGAATAGGCTAGGTTGAGGGTGATGAGGACCAACCCATCTCCCCAGGATTCTGCTTTCAGGTGGTCTTCAGCCCGGATGGCTCGCCACACGGCGGCCACTAGGGTTTCGGGGCTGAAGGGTTTGACCAGGATCGGCACCACGTGGGCCATGTGCGCTGATTCAATCGGGTGGCCCACCGATGGCGGCGTCAGGATGTGCAAAATCGGCAAGGTCGGCATCACGGAACGCAATCGGCTTGTGAGCAGAAGGCCATCCATGTGAGACTCGCGGCCCGGCTTGGCATGCAGGTTCCATCGCAGACCCGACACCACCACATCAAAAGAACCTGGGCGAAGCATCTGTAGCGCCTCATCCGCACTTCGCGCTTGCCCAGTGACAAAGCCCGCTCGTTTGAGGCTAAACGCCATGCCATCGCGGATGCCCGGCTCTTCGTCTACCACCATCACCCGCAGGGAATTCACCATGAGCGCTGCTGCCTTCCTGATTCCAACCTGGAAACGGTAGGCACCATTGTCCCGGAATTCGTTGCCTTTAGGAAGTTTTTACCTGTCGCTTAAGTAAACGTTTTGGGCCGGGGTGAGTCGGAATTTCCCCACGCAAGGGATCGCCATGCCTCTGAATTAGGAGGTAAAGCTGACGACGGCTCACGCCCAACCTACGGGCAGCTTCTACCCGATTGCCATAACTGCGGCGCAACGCCCGGTGAAGCAGGGAGCGTTCGAGGTGATGAAGATGGGTTGCCAAATCCTCCGCCTCCGGGGCGACCTCACCCGATGCGTTTTCGGTGGGGTCCGGGAGTTGGCCCAGAAGTTTCCATCGAATCAGGCGATTGCGAAGCCCACGCAGATTCCCGGCGCACGGCAAAAAGTGAAGGGCTGATGGAAGACTTCCCGATACGCCTTCTTCTTCTGCCAAGGTCTCCAGGCAATGCGAAATGGATTTCGGATCTTCATCCAAGTTTTCCAAGCGCAAGGCGACACAACGGCTTCCGATATCCGCCAGCCTTTCAGCATTCGGTGACATATGAGAAGCCAACACTCCCGAAGGATGGTCGTTCAGCCATCGCCCCAGTGGGATCAACTCCAGCCGATCCGCGTCATCAAGGCAGGACGTTCCTCGACGATCCGCCAGGATCCGTCCCACCGTGCTCACACCGCTTCCCAGGTCGCCGTAAACCCATATGGGGTCAGGTCTCGCGACTAGCTCATCCAAGCCCCGCCCCCAGTGGGCGAAGCCTGGAAGATGCTGGAGCGGAATCACGGCAGCGGATCAACAGACTTCATGCATCCAACCGTGGGTATCCGGGGCTAGCCCATGCTGAATGTTGAGCAGGGCTTCTCTCAATTTGGCCGCCACCGGTCCGGTTTCTCCGCCATTCACGGTCCACTCGCCATGCTTGGACTTCGCATGTCCGATGGGCGTGATGACCGCAGCCGTGCCACAAGCAAAGGCTTCGGTCATGCGGCCATCTTTCAACGCGGCATCCCATTCATCCACAGTGATTTTGCGCTCTTCAGCGTCGAAACCCAAGTCCCGCGCCAGTTCCAGAATGCTGCGTCGCGTGACGCCCGGCAGCAAGGTGCCCGTGAGTTCAGGGGTTACCACCACCGTGCGACTGCCTTCGTTATAGACAAAGAAAATATTCATTCCACCCATTTCTTCGACATATTTGCGATGCACCGCATCCAACCACACCACCTGATCGCAGCCCTCCCCTTGAGCCTGTTTCTGCGCGATGAGGCTAGCCGCGTAGTTTCCCGCGCACTTCGCAGATCCGGTTCCACCCGGCGCGGCGCGCACGTAGTCCTCACTGATCCACACGGTCACGGGTTTCAGGCCACCCGAGAAATACGCTCCTGCGGGTGAAGCAAACAACACGAATAGATATTCATGGGAGGATTTCACCCCCAGGGCGGCTTCGGTGGCAATCATCAGGGGACGCAAATAAAGACTTTCGCCCACAGCGGTTGGCACCCATGCCTTGTCTTCGCGGATGAGCGCATCGGCCGCTTCGACAAAAATTTCTTCTGGGAGCTGCGGCATGGCCAAGCGCTCAGCACTATTGTTGAAACGCTGGGCGTTGGCAAAGGGACGGAAAGTCTTCACGCCGCCATCGGGCTGGTGGTAAGCCTTGAAACCTTCAAAAATCGCTTGTCCATAGTGCAAGACAGACGAAGCGGGATCGAGCATCAGCGGACCATAGGGCTGAAGCAGGCCACGCTCCCAGCCGCCCTGATCCGTGTATCGAATGGTGACCATATGCTCGGTGAAGACCTTGCCAAAGCCTGGATTGGTCATGCGACGTTGGCGCTCGAGGTCAGATACACGCTGATCCGAGGTCTGAATATCAAGATGAGAGAGAACAGCGAGGGCCACGGGGACTCCTTCTCAGACGGCCGCCGGTGTGAGCACCGGCAAGAGACACGAAAGGCGTTGAATCGCCTCGCGGGTGGTGGCGGGAGGGTGGGTTGAAAAGTTTAGCCGCAGGCAGTTGGTGCCACGACCATCTTTGAAAAAGAGTGGCCCCGGCGCGAAACCCAGACCCTGTTCCAACGCGGCCCGATGGAGGTCTAGCGCGGAAAGACCATCGGGAAGGACCACCCAGAGATGCA
>JAYVXV010000116.1:0-2104 GCA_043784905.1 Holophagaceae bacterium
CGGATGAACTCGTCAATCATCTGCGAGGCCGCGTTGTTGATATTGGTGACCACGAGATCCTGTTTGTTGGTCAGCAGGTTGTAGAGCCACACCGCCGGAATGGCCACGATCAGACCCAGCGCGGTGGTGGCGAGCGCCTCACCGATGGAACCGGCCAGAGCGTTGATGTCACCAGCCCCCTTGGTCTTCAGGTCGCTAAAGACCTTGATGATGCCGATGACGGTGCCCAGCAAGCCGATAAAGGGTGACAGGGCGCCGATGGTGGCCAGGGAGTTCATGCCTTTTTTCAGCAGTTCCGTGACTTCTGCCGTGCCGCGAGCGATGGCGCGCTCGACGGGCTGGATGACGTCATGGTTGGGATTCATGGCCTTGAGCTGCTTCTCATACTGGAAGATGTCCAACCCGTGCTTGAGCACAAGCGCGACATGACTCTTGTTGTGAGTGGTGGCGGCGCGCTTCGCGGCCTCGAAATCACCACGGCGCAGGGTATCCATGAAGAGCTTGAGGAACTTCTCGGAGGCCGAGTTGCTCTGGCTGTACATTACAAAGCGCTCGATGGCCGTGTAGATCTGAAGGGCCAACAGAAAGAACAGGATCACGATGATGATCTGATTGGGTACGGAGGCCCCCTTAAAGATCGAGACGAGGCCGAAGCCACCCGCATCGTGAGCGCCTTCGAGAAGGCCGAGGGTCAGGAAGTTGCTGAAGAGGTTCATGGTCATCCCTTCGAGATGGGTTTGAGGGTGAAAAGAAAATTAAGCCGTTGGGTCAAAATAACTTTGTCATTGTGATGTCTGACCGGCATTAGGGGATTCAGAGCTTTTCGGGGTGGTTTCGTTGGTGGCTTGATTCGCGGGTTGATTAACGCCATCCAGCATGGGCAGGGGAGCCTCCCCAACTGGCGCGGGCCTCAGCGCGGGGGTTTCTTGGTGGCCACCGGTGAAGATTAAAATCGCGGTCATCAGGGCGGTTGCAATGCCAGCTCCGAAAACCATTGAGCGATTGATGTGATTGTTGCGATTGAGCGGGGGAAGGTTCATTCAGATTCTCCCTAGCGAATACGGTAAACGATGTTCAGGCGAAAACGGCTGTACTGGGCGACACCGTTTTGCTTCATAGGGACGAACTTCCACTGCATGGCGTAGTCCTCAGCAGGCTTGCGAAATATGGCCGGGCCTTCCTTGGCCACGGCTTGGGTGGGGATGCCCTCGGGGTTGATGGTGATTTCCACCACCACGGTGCCCTGGATCTTGGCCATCTTGGCCATGGGAGGATAGATCAGGTTGGGGGGTTGGAACTTGACACTTACCTGGCTAAAGTCCACGTCCGTAACGGTACCGGTGCCGCCCACGACTCCACCGACCACGCCACCAACCACGCCACCAACCACACCGCCCACGACGCCACCGACTTGACCGCCGGTGACACCTGCGGCTCCACCCCCAGATTTGTCTTCCTTGGGCAGTTCTTTGGGCGTTTCGGGAACGACCTCCGCCCTGGGGTCAATGGGGACCTCTTTCACATCCGGCGTCCGAATGCCCGCCGCAGGAGGCGGAGGCGGTGGGGGTGGGGGTGGCGGTGGTGGCGGTGGTGCGGCATCCGCGGGATCCAGCATCACGTCGCCGATGGTCTTGATCGCCTTTTTGCCGGCTTCGGTCTGGCTTCCTAGCCAAATGGCAAAGCCACCAAACACGGCATAGGTCAGGATGGTCAGCGGCAACGTGATCGCGGGGTTGGCCCGGCGAACTTCATCGTTACCCGCAGACAACGAGGTCTTGTAGACCGCATCCTCCAGCGTCTCGGGCTTTTTCGCTGGCGCAGACGCGGGTTTAGGATCTTGGCTCATGCGGCTCCCTAAAAAGATCCGGATGAAAAGGAAGAGAGCCGGACCCACACAAACGCGGATTCGGCTCAAGTGATAAGGATAAAGATCTGGGGCAGGCCCGAAGGCTAAGATGACAACGGGAAGCTTTCTCGTCAAGTGCGAAAATCTTCGGAATTCCGCGCCACGACTACATCTCCGATTGTTCCAATCCCATGACACGAAGTGCCTTGAACGTCACGCAGCCATGACTTTCCGGGTTTATTTATAGGAATTTGTCAC
>JAYVXV010000117.1:0-2101 GCA_043784905.1 Holophagaceae bacterium
GGAAGCCATATCCAAAGGTGATTTGGCCGCTGTCAGACGATTTCTTGTAGATGGAATGAATGCAGACGCTTTCAACGGGAATTATCTATCCGCTCTCTACATTGCAGCGCAGGAAGGCCATGTAAATGTTGTGCAATTGCTTCTCAAGGAGGGTGCGAAGGTAAATCTTGCCAGTGCTTCAGAGCTACGCCCACTACATGGAGCAGCCGCATCAGGGCATCTTGAAGTCATCGTAAGCGTTCACGGGTGAGGCCGCAGGCCTCGTAAAGATTTCTTCATTTTTTGCTGGCGTCTCCCCGCTGCGTGACCCACAGTCTGGGTCCATGGAACTGTTGATTCGCAATCGGCGGCTCAGTGAGAGCGATTTGAACACGATTCGGGGTCTCATTCAAGCCGAGGGTGCGCAGGGACGCACCCATCTTTCCCGGCGGCTGTGCCGGCTCTGGGAATGGCGTCAAGCCAACGGAGCGTACCGCGAGATCGCTTGTCGGGATCTGCTTCGCCAACTGGAAGACCGAAACCTGATTCAACTGCCGGCGGCGCTGCATGCCGCGCGCCGAGCTGGCTATAAGAACCGGGTTCAAAATCCAAATCTCCTCACCGATCCGCTCCACCTCCCCTTGGTTCAGATCAAGCCAGAGATTCGGATCGTGCCGGTGGAAACAGCGCCGCAACGGCACCTGCTGCGCGATCTGCTGGGCGCATGTCATTATTTGGGCTACCGACAACCGACGGGACCCTCGCTGGGTTATCTGGTTTTTTGGCAGGACCGTCCGTTGGCCTGCGCTCGATTCGGTCCGGCCGCTTGGAAAGTCGCCGCCCGCGACCGTTTCATCGGCTGGACCTCCGCGCAGCGGACTCTGGGCTTGCCACGCCTGGTCAACAACGATCGTTTTCTGATTTTGCCCTGGGTCCGAGTGCCGCACCTGGCCTCCTTTCTTTTGGGGAGGATGAGCCGTCGCCTGGCGACGGACTGGCAGCAAGTCTATCGGCAGTCCATCGTGCTGGCCGAAACGTTTGTCGACACCGAGAGATTTGCCGGGACCTGTTACCGGGCCGCCAACTGGCTGTGCGTGGGGCAGAGCCAGGGCCGGGGGCGCAACGACCGCAACCATCAGGGTGGAGCGCCGATCAAATCGGTCTGGTGCTATCCTTTGCAACGGGATTTTCGCCGCCTACTCACGGAGGAGGTTGCGTGAATCTGGAGCAGAAAGTCAAATCGCTGGAAGCGCAGTTGGCCCAAGCCCTGGAGATCATAGCCCAACTTCAGGAACGGGTTCGGGAGTTGGAGGCCCAACTGGCCAAGGCGAATAAGAACTCCGGCAACTCTTCCAAGCCCCCTTCCAGCGATATCACCCAGCCGCCCACCGGGGGCGGCCGTTCCGCCCGTCCCCGCAAGATCGGCGGGCAGCCGGGACATCCCCGGCATGAACGCCCCGCCTTTCCTCCCGAGCAGGTCGATGAACGCCAGTTCCACGGGCTCAAGCAATGTCCGGACTGCGGCAGTCGCCAGCTGGAAACGCTCTCCGAACCGGCGCAGGTGCTGCAACAAGTTGAACTGCTGCCCAAACCATTCAAAGTAACCGAACA
The DNA here is from genome assembly GCA_043784905.1 of Holophagaceae bacterium. Lineage (GTDB taxonomy): Bacteria > Acidobacteriota > Holophagae > Holophagales > Holophagaceae > JANXPB01. The sequence goes on from JAYVXV010000117.1 coordinate 1,591, forward strand.
TGTGGTTCAAGCCTGTCGCTGCCGAAACTGCCAGCGGATCCACACCGGCCAGTTGCCTTCGGCCGTGGCCGCCACCGGGTTGATTGGCCCCCGGATGATGGGGCTTTTATTATTCATGAAAGGGGCTCTGCGCAACTCCTACACGGGGATGGAGGAGTTTCTTGACCATGTCATGGGGTTCAAGGTTTGCCGCGGTTACCTGGCCAAAGTAATGGTGCGGGGAGCGCAAGCCCTCCAGCCTCCGGTGGAGGAGTTGCGCCGGCTGCTGCCACTGCAGCGGGTGATTAACGTGGATGAGACCGGACACAAGGAGAACGGAGAAGGCCTGTGGACCTGGTGCTTCCGGGCCGGAAACTTTGTTCTCTTCAGCATCCGGGCCTCCCGCGGATCGGACGTGCTGCTGGAGTTTTTGGGGCCGGAGTTTGACGGGGTGCTGGGGTGTGATTACTTCAGCGCCTACCGGAAGTTCATGGGGAAAATGAGTGGCTCGGTGCAGTTCTGCCTGGCGCAT
>JAYVXV010000118.1:0-7056 GCA_043784905.1 Holophagaceae bacterium
ACCCATCGGTCCTTTTCCCCGCTGAAATGCCGACGACCGCGCTGGGAAGACCCGTCGTGCCGGATGATTCCATCACTTTTGGATCTCACTGGAATCGCCCATCCGAGAGGAAGGCGTGAGCGGAACGCTGCTCGTCATCGCGGGCGAAGCTTCCGGCGATCTGCATGGCGCCGAGTTGTTGCGCGAACTGAAAGCCAAGCAACCTACCCTTCGCATCATCGGCATTGGCGGAGACGGCATGGCGCCTTATCTCGACCGGCAACTCGCGCACGTCAAGGATCTTGGCGTGGTGGGCTTCGTCGAAGTCATCAAGCACCTGCCTTCCCTAAACCGCCTCTTCAATCAAATCTTGCGGGTCGCCCGTGAAGAAAACATCAGCGCTGCGCTATTCATTGACTACCCAGGGTTGAATCTGCGCATCGCCAAAGCCCTGCGAAAAACCATGCCTGAAGTCAAATTGCATCAGTATGTGTGCCCGCAGGTTTGGGCCTGGAAGAAGGGACGAATCCCATCCCTGGGCCGCACCCTCGACACCCTTTATTGCCTCTTCGATTTTGAGCCCTCACTTTTCAAAGGTTATCCCGTCGAAGCCATCTGGGTTGGCAATCCGCTGGTGGAAAAAGTAAAACCCGAGGTGAGTCGAGACCTGTTTTTCTCACGCACGGGACTAGACCCTTTGAAACCCTTGGTGGCACTGCTGCCCGGCAGCCGCGAAGGCGAAGTCCGGCGCCTGCTTCCGCCCATGGCCGAGCTGGCACGCCGCTGGCGCCAGGATGGGAAACACGGCGAAATTCAGTGGGTGCTCCCCGTGGCGCCGACCCTTTCGGATGAAAGCATCCGATCTCACCTGCACGGTATGACCATCTTGCCGGTGCGGGATCTGAGCTACGCCAGCCGCGCTTACGCCAGCGCAGCCTTGGTCGCCTCGGGCACCGCGACGCTGGAAACCGCGCTGCTGGGCACGCCCTTCGCCATCGTCTACAAGCTCAACCCGCTCACCTACCTCCTGGCGAAATCATTTGTGAAGCTGCCCTATTTTGGATTGGCCAATGTGGTCGCAGGGCGAAGCGTCGTGGAAGAACGGATGCAAGGTCGCGTCAACGCCGACGAACTATCGAATGTTTTGCAGCGACTACTGGATCCTGCCACCGCCCAAAAAATCCGTGAAGACCTGGGCACCGTTCGCCAGCACCTGGGCGAACCCGGCGCCGCTGCCAGAGTCGCCGAACATTTATTGCATTCCATGGAGTCACCATGAAAATCCGAATCATGCTTCCCGTCCTGATTGGATGCACTTTGATGAGCCCAGCTTTGGTCGGCGCCACGCCCTATCAATCCCTCGACCACCTTTTCCAGAATTACTGGGAGCACACGCTCCGCGCCAATCCTGAGCTGGCCACGGTCGTGGGAGATGCTCGCTACAACGATCGCTTGAGCGATGTGTCTATTCCCGCCATTCAAAAAGAACTTGCGTGGAAGCGCGCTTTTCTCACCAAGTTGAACGCGGTCCCCTGGAAGGGCCTGAACCCCGATCAGATCCTGAGCCGTGATGTGCTCAAAGACCTGATCCAGGATCAACTCCAAGGCGCCGCATTTATGCCCTGGGAAATGCCGCTGACCCAGATGGACGGCTTACACGTCGATTTTCCCCAGCTCTTCAGCAGCCAACCCTTTAAGACCGCCAAGGACTACCACGATTATGTTTCGCGGCTTCGCGCCTTTCCCAAATCCATGGATGACACCCTCGCCAACATGCGGCTGGGACTAAAAAATCATCGAATGCCACCCAAGCTCGTCATCGAGGAAATCATCGCCCAGGTGAAGCCGCTCAGCGCCGGAGCTACCGCCGTGGCGCCCTTCTTGGAGCCCTTGAAAGCATTTCCTGAAAGTATTCCCGAACGTGAGCGAACGAAACTCCGCCGGGCCGTGGACGACGCGCTGACGAATTCCGTCACGCCTGCCTACTCCCGTTTGTTGCACTTCCTGGAGTCGGATTATCTACCTGCGGGTCGCACGGAGCCCGGGCTTTGGGCCCTAAAGAACGGAGATGCTCAGTATCGTTATCAGATCCGTCATCACACCACGACCGAGCTCGATGCGAGGGCCATTCATGAAATCGGCCTGAAAGAAGTGACACGCATCGAAGGCGACATGACTGCCATCGCGTTGAAGCTAGGGTTCAAAGACCTGACCACCTTCCGCCAAGCGGTCGCCCAAAAACAGGATCTCCACCCTAAAGATGGTGCGGCACTGGTAGCGCGATACCAAAGCTACGTGGATGGCATGAGAGCAGAGCTGCCGAAACTCTTCGGGCGTCTCCCCAAGGTGCCTCTCTCCGTCGTGCCCATGGAGGCCTTTCGTGCGGAAGGCGCCGCCGCCGCCGACTACAACGCCGGAACGCCCGATGGGTCACGGCCCGGGCGTTTTAGCGTGAATACCTTTCAAGCCGAAAGCCGCACCATGCTCACGTGCGAGAGCACCGCCTACCACGAAGCCATTCCCGGCCATCACATGCAAATCTCCATCGCCCAGGAATTGGAAGGCGTTCCAGAATTCCAAAAACACGCGCCCTTCACGGCCTTTGAAGAAGGCTGGGCCCTGTATTCCGAACGGCTGCCAAAGGAGCTGGGCTTTTACCAAGATCCCTATTCCGATTTTGGTCGCCTGAGCGATGAAATGCTCCGCGCCATTCGGCTGGTGCTGGATACGGGCGTTCACGCCCTGCATTGGTCCAGGCAGCAAATGGTGGATTTCTTCCACGCCCACGGCACCAACGACGAAGTGGAACTCCAAAGCGAAACCGATCGTTATATCGCCTGGCCCGGCCAAGCCCTGGCCTACAAAATTGGCCAGCTCCGGATGCTAGAACTTCGAGAAAAATCGAAGAAGGCCTTGGGCGACCGATTCGACATCAAGGGTTTCCACGACTGCATCTTGGGCGGTGGAGCGCTTCCGCTGGACTTATTGGAACGCCGGGTAAATGCGTGGGTGGCGAAGGTTGAATGATGAAGGTTGAATGCCGAAATTGCCTTCCCATTCATCCTTCATCATTCAACCTTCATCCTTTTTCGGAATACCGCCCCACGACCTCGTCCCACTTCCCTTGCGCCTTCAGGATTTCCTCCGCCACGGCCCGCAGAACGCCGTGGCCACCGGGAACGGGCACGGTCCAATGGGCGACGGCGCGGACTTCATCTACCGCATCACTGGGGCACGCCGCGAGACCGCAGCGCTTCATCAACGGCAGGTCTTGTAGGTCGTCGCCGAGATAGGACACCTCGTCCAGCCTCAGGCCGTACTTTGCGCAGAGCTGTTCAAGGATCGGCAGCTTTTCCAGGTGGCCAGCGAAACAATCCACCACCTCCAACTGCTTTGCACGCTGCCAAGTGGACGGCGAATCCAACCCCGAAATGAAGGCCACGGGTATACCCGCCCGCTGCAGCCACTTGATGCCCGCGCCGTCGCGAACGTTGAACGCTTTGGTGTGCCCGGTCTCTGCGCCGAAGTGCAGCGACCCATCGGTGAGCACGCCATCCACATCGGTGCAGAGAAGTTTGATCTTGGAGGCGCGAATCTGTAGGTCGGTCATTCCTTAGTATTTTCGATTTTCGAGGTTTCAAATGCAATTTGTTGGAAGCTGCATCCCCATGAAGCGCAATCCCAACAATGCATCCTTAGCGCGCGGTAAAATCGCCTTACAGCACCACAACCATACCGCCCTAGAATCCCTTACAATCCCGTACACTGGGGTCAAGAAATCAGGAGAATGTTATGGGCTTGCTGGACTGGATGGACCCTGAAAAGCGCTACGGCCCCTTCGTCCATAAAGGAGAGGCCCAAGCCCTGCTTGACCGGGGCGGCCTGGTGTTGGATGTACGCAGCCAGAAGGAGTGGGATGAGGGCCACGGCCCTAAAAGCCTGCTGATCCCCATCGAACAATTGCAAGGAAGGCTCGCGGAACTGCCCAAGGACCGCCCCTTGCTGGTCTGCTGCGCCGTGGGAGGCCGTGCGAAAACCGCCGTGGATTTCCTTCACACCCAAGGGTTCGAGGCCGTAAATCTGGGCGGATGGCAGCAGGATCCAGACGTCCCCTCCTGAGGGCCGACTCCACCCTCGATCCCCACGGCGCGCCCCTAGCTGGCCGCTCTCCCGGTGTTGAATCAGACTTCACAGAATGAGCAAGATCGGTGATGAGCGATCCCCTGCTGTGGCACTGGCTCCCGTTCGCGTTCACGCGCATTTTCTGTGACCTGTTTCCCCAGCTCGCCCTAGGCTTGGTGCTGCTCATCCTGGGGCGATTCCCCCCTCACGGCCTTCTACCTCGCATCATCTGCCTGTTGGACGCTATCCTCGACCCATGAACACGAAGATCGGTATCGTCACCATCTCAGATCGTGCCAGTACGGGCGTTTACGAAGACCTATCCGGCCCCGCCATCCGGGACACTTTGAAGGCTTATCTGCGCTCACCCTGGGAGGAGGTCTACCACCTGATCCCTGATGAGCAACCGATCATCGAAGCCACGTTGAAATCGCTGTGCGACGACGAGAGCTGTTGTCTGATTCTCACCACCGGTGGCACCGGTCCCGCCAGGCGCGATGTGACGCCCGAAGCCACCGCAGCGGTCTGTGAAAAAGTGTTGGACGGTTTCGGTGAGCAGATGCGTGCGGTATCGCTGAAATTCGTACCCACCGCCATTCTTTCCCGGCAGATCGCCGGCACCCGGGGATCCAGCCTCATCATTAACCTCCCTGGCAAACCCAAGTCCATCCGCGAATGCCTGGATGCCGTTTTCCCTGCGGTGCCTTATTGCGTGGATCTCATCGGTGGGCCGTACCTGGAGACGAATGAGGGTGTCATGAAAGCGTTCAGACCGAAGGGGTGAGGGCTCATACGGGTTTGCGTTCAAAAAAATCGAAGCCACAGATGAACACAGCGCGGCCAGGTGACGCAACCAAAAGAACTGATTCACACGCTTACATGCACACACCGGCCATATTTTCCGCAAAAAAACAAGAAGTTGGAGATTAGCAGTACAGAGGCACAGAGGCCACAGAGGCCACAGAGCTAGGTTTTTTTATCTGCGTTCATCTGCGGCTTCTTTTATCTTTTTGAACTTGCCCCGGTAGGAGGTCGCAGAGAATCCCTTCACTGCCGCTTTTGCACCGCTCTCAGCGCGATTCGATCCACCAGTCGCGGAGCCAGCATTTTCAGCCACCTTCCGAATTTTCCCCTTGCGGAAGTGATGAGCAGTCGCTGTCTTTTCTCCATGGCCTTCACCATCAATTTCGCGCAGGCTTGGGGACCCATGACCTGGCTCGGATCCAGGGTGCCGTTGCCGATGGGCTGACCGTCCGGACCGAAGGCGCGGGCGTGGATTTCCGTAACGACGAAATCCGGCGCGATGAGGCTCACGCCCACCCCGCTGTCCAGCAGCTCGATGCGAAGGCTTTCAAAAAAGCCCACCATGGCGTGCTTGCTGGCGGAATAAAGGGTGCGGGTGGGGATGCCGGAAAAGCCCGCGACGCTTGCAACCGCAACCACAAGGCCCTTCGTTTTTCGCAAATGCGGAAGCGCCGCGTGGGTACACCAAAGGGCTGAATAGTAGTTGATGGCCATGAGTTGCTCGGCTACCGAGAGATCCGTAATTTCCTCAAAATAGGTCCACATGGATCTTCCCGCGTTATTCACCAAAACATCCAAGCGCCCGAATCTCGCGGCACAGGATTCCACCACGCGATGGCAAGCCTCGGAATCGGTGATATCGGCGGGGAGCGAAATCGCTTTTGCGCCAAGGGCTTCGCATTCCACCGCCAATTCCATCAACCGCGTTTCGTTGCGAGCCACGAGCCCCAGCCATGCGCCGCGCTTCGCCAGTTCCAGCGCCAATGCACGACCAATGCCTTCAGAGGCTCCGGTGATCAGGATGGCGCGATCTTTGAACGAGGGCATGGCGACTCCGGTACCATCATCCTGCCCCTAAAAGGAGAACTCATGGCCGACAACGCGCCCCAATCCTATGCCTCCCATCGCCGCATGGACCCCAGCTATCACTACCTGCTGACCTTTCTGCTGCTGGCGCTCTTGGTGGTGGCCATCGTCCATGCGGTACGCGCCCATGATTTGAGTTCCTTCGCAAATCTCGCCCTTGTTATCGCCCTCTTCATCACCGCATGGAAGGTGCGCACCTATCCATTGAGGGTGCAGGACCGTTTGATCCGCTTGGAAGAACAGGTCCGCATCAAGGCGCTGCTGCCCGCGGTCGTGGCAACCCGCGCCACAGAAAACCTGAGGCCCAGCCAGTACGTGGCGCTGCGCTTCGCATCGGATGAGGAGCTGCCGGGTCTTCTTCAGCAGACCTTGGATGAAGACCTGAAGAACGAAGACATCAAGAAGCGCATCAAAACCTGGCGGGCGGACGATTTCAGGGTCTAGGTTTACGCCGAATCAAAAAACACTCGCAGAGGATCGCAGTGGGAGCTGAGGTTCGCGGAGAAAAAAATATTTTTTGTATTCAGGTTTTTCTCTGCGAACCTCCGCAGCCTCTGACTTATCTCTGCGATTGTTTTTCTTTTTTCAGGTGTTCCCACTTTTCGACGATCCACGCCACGACTTCATCCAACGTTAGCTCGCCAGAATCCAGTTCGATGGCGTCATCGGCTTTGCATAAGGGCGCCACAGCGCGGGTGCTGTCGGCGTGATCGCGACGTTGAATGTCGGCCGCCACTTCTTCTAGCGTCATGGAAATGCCTTTTGCTTGTTGCTCCAGAAAACGGCGCCGGGCCCTGGCCTCCACGCTGGCGGTGAGATAGATCTTGAGCGCGGCGGCGGGAAATACGACGGTGCCAATGTCCCGGCCATCCACCACGAAACCACCGCGCTGGCCGATGATGCGTTGTTGTTCCACCAACACTTTCCGAACGCGTCCATCGGCGCTGACGGGCGTGACGAATTGGGTGATTTCCGGGCTACGGATTGCGTCGCTGACGTCCTCGTCATTGAGATAGATGTGCGTGCCCTTCTGTTCCAATCGGAGGGAATCCAGCACGCGACGAA
>JAYVXV010000119.1:0-2094 GCA_043784905.1 Holophagaceae bacterium
TTCAATCAATTGCGCGTTGAGATCGGGTCGGTTGACGATCAAGGCCTGCCGCGCCCCATCGGGATGCCAGGCCATGGTGGCGACATTGTCAAGCACATCGCGTGGGGCTCCTCCACCTGCGGGGGCCAAGGCCATCATGCCCCAAGGCTGGGTGGCCTGGGAGTGCCGAAGCAGGGCGAGCTCCCCCTTGGATGAAACGCCAAGGATGTCGTATCCGTCTATCCCCATGGATCTGGGGCGCGGGACATCGAGATCCTGAGCCATCAATTCACGGCTTCCATCCGGTTTGAGCTGGGTGAAAAGGATGCCGCGCCCGCCCGGGGCAACCACCGCCGAAGTGTACGGCTCCGGGCGATTGAGTATTGCCTGGAAGCCAGGTGGCTCGGACGGCTTCAGCCCATGGCGCCCAACCAGGAAACCGAGCAGCACCACCAGTGGCACCAGGCCAACAGCGGTCCACCAGATGGCATGGTTCGTCTTGGCTTTTGGGAATGCTCCCACCGCTCCAGGCAGAGAACCGGAATGAGGGCCGGATGAGGCTGACAGAACCGACTGGAGGTTGAAGGCAAGGTCCTTGGCGCTCTGGAACCTCGCATCTGGGGCTTTCTCCATGCAATGGGAGATGAGCTGCTCGATGATCAGGGGGACCTTCAGCGACTCGGCGAATGGAGGAAGATCATCCCGAAGAATCGAATGGAGAACCTCCACAGCGCTTGAGCCTTCGAAGGGTCGGTGGCCTGCGATCATTTCCCACAGGACCAGACCGAAGGCAAAGATGTCGCTGCGAGCGTCCACGGGCTCCCCGCGAACCTGTTCAGGGCTCATGTAGCCCACCGTTCCCAGGATCACCCCTTCCTTGGTCTCGTGGCCTTTGGGCAACGGAACAGTCTCCTGGTTGGACCCTAATCCACTGATCTGGAGCGCGGTCTGCTTGGAAAGCCCGAAGTCCAGGATCTTGAGTCGGCCTTCGGTGGTGATCCAGAGATTGTCGGGTTTCAGATCGCGGTGGATGATGCCTTTGCTGTGGGCTGCCGCCAACCCCTGGGCCACCTGCACCGCCAGCTCGATGGCTTTGCGCGGCGTAAGTGGGCCGTGTTGAAGACGGTCGCGCAGGGATTCGCCTTCGAGCAATTCCATTACGGCGAATACAGCATCGTCCTGCTTCCCGATGTCATGGAGGGCAAGGATGTTCGGATGGTTCAGCGCCGCCACAGCTTTGGCTTCGCGCTCGAAACGGGCCAGGGAATCAGGATTCTTGGCGAGATCCTCTGGCAGCACCTTGATGGCCACCAGGCGATCCAGCCGCGTATCTTTGGCCTTATACACCTCACCCATCCCCCCTGCACCGAGGGGCGAGAGAACCTCATATGGGCCTAGTTTCGTACCGGTTAGAAGTGGCATGGGAGCTAGGTCCAATCATAGGACAACAACCACCCCCACCATTCAGTTTTCTGATGCAATTCAGCCGATTGCTGGCCTTTTGAAGAGGCTGCAAGGTAACCGAAAGGTGACAGCCGAATCTCGTAACGGGGTCGCTTCCATACGCGATAGGCCGTTGCGACAAAATGCCTTGGCATTGTGATGCCGCACCGTCCTTTTGATGAAGTTGATCAGCTCGTTCCCCATCCAAAACCCAAATCCTCGACCATGGGGGAACTGGCTGCACAGTTTCATTTTCAATCACGCCATCCACCATGATTTCGGCTCAAAATCGCTTCGCGAGGCGCCTGGTTATTCGGGCGCCTGTGGGCCGAAGACCCGCAAATTCAGGCACCTAAGACAGCGGATCACACCAAGGCGTGAGGCCGTCGCCGGGCCGCCTGAATGCCATCCGCGAAGCTCGCACATGACGGGTGTTTTCGCGTCTCTTATCCGCGTCATTCGCGGTTTCAAATCTTTTGAACGCTTCTTGGTATAAGGGTGAAAGGGGCCGTAGCCCTTTGATACAGCTCGGAGCACCACCCATCGCGCCGGACTTCGTCCGGCATTAAGAGGCCTTATACCATCTTGCAATCAATGATTTATAACCTATCTTTATCCTAGCCCCAAAGGAGCCGGGATGAAGACTTTGATCAGGCCTGACCGAAAAACCAT
>JAYVXV010000120.1:0-7039 GCA_043784905.1 Holophagaceae bacterium
GGCACGTACTCCGCCCGCAGACCCTGCCCACGCAGCTCCCAGGTGGCGCCGCCATCCTCCGTCGCCCACACGCCGCCGGTGGAAACCGCCACGGTGACGTGATCGCTGTGGCGCGGATCCACGCAGATAGAATGGATGCCCGCGTAGTCCGCGCCGCCGCCACTCCATTGGATGCGGCGGGGATCGTCCCAGAGTGAACGGATGAGACTCCAGGTGGCGCCGCGATCCGTGGACACGAAGAGACCCCCTGGCAGCGTTCCCGCCCAGAGCAGCCCCGGCTGGTCCGCCGCGCCCCCCTCGAGCGCCCAGATGCGGATGAGTTTCCATGGGACGACGCGGCCCATCCAGTCTTTCTCCTCCTCATGCCCTTCCGGCGGCTCGGGATATTCGGGCACGCCGATCTCCTCCCAGCTGGCGCCCTGGTCTTCGGAGCGCTGGAGCTTCACCCCAAAGTGGCCATGATCCAGGGCCGCGTACCAGGCGCCATCTCTGGGGTCAGTGAAGGTAAGCGTCACGTTATCGCCCAAGAACGAAACCCGCTCGATGGCCCAGGTCCCTGAGTCCTGGCGGCCCACCGTAAACAGTCCCTTGCGGGTGGAGACCAACAATCGATCCGACATTTCAACCTCCAGGCAAAACATTTTGGGAGCGGTTGCATCAGCCCCCACTGAGGGCCTGCATGACGAAAACTTCGCCGTATTCACTCACGGCATCACTCAGGGCGCGCCGGTCCGAGATGGCCTGGCCGTCCACAAAAATGATCATGTGCGCTCGCAACGCCCCGTGTTCATCCAGCACATAGCCGCGGGCGCTTGGATACAGCGCGAAAGCTCCATTCAAGGCTTCCCGCACGGTAGCACCCGCTGCCTCACAAGGAGGGCAGGCTACGTGGCGTTGAAGGTTGCCGGTGAAGGAGATGCGAGGCATGGATTTATCCTGATTCCCTATTCTGAGGTTCAATCCATGGCTTTGCCAGGGAGCAGCGCCTCGGTTGAGAGAGTCCGCGGTCCATTGGCATCACAAAGGGCATAATTTGATTCGTAAAGTGAGACACCAGCCTGTTCGCCTTTTGAGTTCAAAATGTAGAAGTTCACTTGAAAATTGGGTAGCCCGCGAGCGTTCAGCAATCGCTTCTCGATGGTGTTTGCCTTGATGCGGCGAAGGGCTTCCATGCCCGCATCCTTAGGCTTCATGCCCCGACGCAACAGCTCTACGATAAGAAAAGAGCTGAGGCCATAAAGATTCGCCTCGCCCCGGCCCGTAGAGCCTGCCGCACCGACCTCACCATCTACGTAAAGGCCTGCCCCGAGGACCGGAGAATCACCAACCCGGCCTGGGATTTTCCAGGCCAGGCCACTCGTCGTTGTAACACCACAAATTTCACTTTTGTCGTTTAACCCATTGCAGTTGATGGTGCCGTAGAAATGCTCGGAGTTAATGAGGCCATCGCGCACCATCTGCAAGCCCGCTTGAAACCCTGCGGCGGCGCGGCTCGAAGGATCCAGCCAATGCTGAGAATCCGTGCGGCGTTTCCATTCCAGCCATAGTTTGCGGCTATGTTCCGTATTCAGATCAGCCTCTACCTTGAAGCCCATCTGCCGGGCGAAATCCTGGGCCCCGTGGCCCACCAACAGGTGATGATCCGTGTGTTCCATCACAGCCTTGGCCACCAGGGAGGGCGTCCGAACACCCTCAATGCAGGCCACGCCGCCCGCCCGGCGCTTGGGCCCGTGCATGCAGCAGGAATCCAGTTGCACAACGCCTTCCGCATTGGGCAGGCCGCCATAGCCCACGCTGTCATCGGTGGGGTCCAGTTCCACGATGTTGACGCCCGCAATCAGCGCGTCCAGAACATCTGAACCCTTCTCAATCATCCCGAACGCCTGCGCCACGCAGGTGAGGGCACCACCATTGGTGAAGCGGTTCCCATTGGCGCTTGAGATCACCACCGGTCGGGGGCCTCTCCGCTTAATGGCAGGCGCTTGTTTCGCGGATAGATCCTGGGCACGCATCGGCAACGCAGACGCCAAACCTGTGGCGAGACCCGCTGCAACACTGTTCTGCAAGAAAGCGCGGCGATCTAGAATACGGGCCATGGGTACCTCGGACATCTGGGAAGTGCTCCAATCTTAGGAGCCGTTGCGGAATAACCAATGCTTTTTTGGTAATTTTGTTAAGGCCCATGCCATGAAAGTCGATCCGAACTCACGGGTATGGAGCAGCCCGAACCACCGCTCAGATTCGCCCATGGCTTTTTGTTTTCGCGTCTATTACGACGAACAGATTGGGAATCGCGAATGCCACTAATAGACGCGAAATCATTTTGCATTCCGCGTTCCTTGCACGTTGGGTCGGCACCCATCTGAGCGATCCGTGACGGAGGCTTAGCGGCTTTAGGGCCTTCAGCTCACTGCCCCAAATCCTTCACAACCTGCTCCCCCCCGAGCTGTCCCATCTGCCGCAGAATCCACATCTGGCGGCCACGTACATAGGGGCTGGGTGCCTCCACACGATATTTGTGGGGATTGGGCAAAACGGCTGCAAGTAAAGCCGCTTCGCTGGGTCGGAGGTTTCTGCTCGGTTTGTGGAAAAAAGTTGTCGAGGCCGCCTCCACGCCATAAACGCCATCACCAAATTCCACGATGTTGAGATAGACCTCCAGGATGCGCCGCTTGGACCAACCCAGCTCAATGAGCATCGTGAAGTAGGCCTCCGCACCTTTGCGCAGCCAGGACCGAGATTCCCAGCAGAGTAGGTTTTTGGCGGTCTGCTGGGACACGGTGGAAGCTCCGCGTTTGCGCTTGCTCTTCTCGTTGTGGGCATAGGCTTTTTCGATGGCCTGCCAATCGAAGCCAAAATGATCCGCAAAATTTTGGTCCTCCGCAGCGATCACCGCCACACCCATGCTGGGCGCCATATCATCAAGGGCAACCCATGTATGGCGCGAAGTGTAGGGCTCCGACGAGAACCATGACTGGATGCGACGCTCCGCCATGAGTGCAGAAAAGGGAGGGTGAACAAAGCGAAGCATCACCACCAAGAGCGCGCTGCCCAGGATGAATCCCAGCGCGAGGATTACCATCCATTTCAAACCCCGTCGCCACCATTTTGTTTGTTTTGATGCCACACAATCCTCAAGAACATTGAAGCCGGAATTTGCAATTGTGCTCAAGGTCAAAAGGCCTCAGCCATCGGGCATCGGGCTTCGGGCTTTTAACTTATTGAGCGCGCCGTCACCTTAGAAAAGGCACCCCATCAGAGTTGCGACGGCAGTCTCCACGCGCAGGATGCGGGGGCCCAAATCCACCGGCCTGAATCCGGCGTGGATAAAGCTTTGAATCTCTGCTCCCACCCAGCCACCCTCGGGCCCGATGGCCAGCGTGACGGGCTGCATGGAACCACGGGGACAGGGGTCCACCGCGCCGGGGTGGGCCAGCAATGCAAGGGTGTGCTTGGTCAAAGCGGCGAGTTCGTCTTCGACGAATGGCCTGAAAAGCCTCGCCAATTGTAACTTGGGAAGCAAGGTATCCCTTGCTTGCTCAAGGCCAAGGATTCGCTGTTGAAGCAAATTTTCATCGCTTATTCGTGGACTCTTCCAATAACTTTTCTCGACTTTCCAGGCATTGAGCAACACGATGCGCCCAACACCCAAGCTCGTCGCCGCCGCAAGAACTCGATTGAGCACCTTCGGACGAGGGAGAGCCAGAATGAGCGTCAAGGGGAGTTTCGGAGGTGGCTCTTGATCAAGGACCACCTCGAGATCTAAGACCTCCGAATCCACGCGAGTCACCGTGCCCCAACCCATCTTCCCATCAAGGCGTCCCACGCATAGGGTGTCGCCGACCTTGGCGCGATGCACATTCACCACGTGGGCCAAGCGGCGATCCCGAAGACACACCCGATCCGGCGCGATGAAATCCTGGTCGAAAAGGAGGACCAGATTCATGGACGGCGCAGATCCATGACCATGATACGGTCCACGTCCGCCTTTCGGCCCACCTTAAAGATATGAGAACCCACATCTGTAAAGCCCAGGCGGGTATAGAAAACCTTGGCCCGTTCGTTGTGTTCCCACACGCCGAGCCACAGGGTCTCGCCGCCTTTCTCCTTGGCATGAGCGATGCAGGCTTCCATGAGTGCAGGTCCAACACCCTTGCCGAGCGTCTTTTTGATCGCATAGATCCGCTGAATCTCTATAGGACTTGGACCGGTCACGCAGGGCTCCGGTGAGCTTTCCTTCACCATGGCGTAGCCCACGATTTCGCCTTCAGATTCCGCTAGAAAAAATGCACATGCAGGGTCATTGATCTCCGAAGCTATTTTTGATTCGTTATAGGTTGATTGAATAAATGCTTCAAAATCATCTTTGTCATAGAATGATTCAAATGTTTCGCGAAAAGTAAGCGCGCTTAAGTCGGCCACCCGCGAAGCTTCGAATGACGCCGCCCGACGAATGTTCATCGCCCCAGTTCCGCGCGAAGGGTCTTGCCCTCTTCATAGGCCAAATCATCCACCCGCCATCCCTCGGTGGTTTGATTCAAGATCGCCACCACCGTCCGTTTCCGGCCATTGCCGCTAAGGACAACAGGTACTCGCGCGCTGTCTCCCTTGATCTCCGCCTTGCCCACCTTAAATCGTGTGGGGTATTCCTGGCTATCCGTGAAGGGGTCACCGTCTATGTTGGGCACTTCGTCAGGGCTCGCAGGGTGGTTCAACTCCTGCCGAAGCTGCTTGAGGAAATCTTCGCTCAACCATTTCGCTTTGCGTGAGACCGAGGCCTTGGTGAAACCCATGCCGTGCTTGAAATGATTTGAAAAGAGGGACTGAACAAGGCGCTCCGGAGACTTTTCCGGTTGAGGCGACGGCACCAGAACGGTGATGGCTGCAAGGGCAAACACGAAGTTAGTCATGGGGAAATAGTAGCCCTGGCGAATCGCTAAGGGGCTTTCCTTTTCTTCGCACGTGTTTTAGACGCTGCAACGCTCAGGGCCTTTCGCATCCAGATTGCCAAGGCTTCGGTGTCCTCCAACACTTCTGAGGGCAGTTCGAAATAGCCCATGGCGCGCTCGTCGCCAAAAGGGTGGAAGGCTCCCATGCCCGCGATCTCGAAATCCCCGCGATTGGAATCATCCACCTTGAAATAAAGCGAATCGTTGTCCAGCAGCGCGAAGAAAAGACCATCGGCATAGATTCCTACGCCCCCGAACATGGCCTTGGCGCTCACGGGAGCCACTTGCCCCAATTGTTCGAGGACGAAGGCGCGATAGGAATGGCTGACGACCATGACCGATCATAGCGGGGACCTAACGCGAAATGCCCGGCCCCTGAGTTACACTGGAACTTGATGAGACCCCTGCATCCAAAATTCCTCATAGCCTCAGTGCAATTCCGCACCCGCGAAGTGTCGTGCCCTCGCCGCGCTGGGCGACTCTGGTGAAGCCGAAAAGCGGCGTCAAGGCCCCCGCCAGCACGGGGCCTGTATCCATCCAGTTGCTTTCGCAGGATCGCATCCTGGATTTGCATCGCGCCCTGGTTGAATTCTCGCTGGGCACCGAAGCCTCGGTGAAGGATCTGGGCTTGAGGGACGAGGCGTTGCTGGAGTCCGCCGTCTCCCGCCAATTTCTCAGCACGGGGCTGATGCTGGAGGGCTCCGATCCCAGGGAGAAGACCGCCACGCTGTTGCAAGGCCTGCTGGATGAACTGCCTTTCTACGATGGCAACGCCCAGACCGCGCTGCTGGCCACTCTGCTGCACTTGGACATCAACGGATTTGCACCCAACCAGGTCTCCCACGACGATCTCTATCGCCTGGTGTCGGCCCTCATCACCCATCAGACTGAAGACCTTCCCCTTAAAGGCGCCAAGGCCGCCAGCCGCAAAGCTGGTGTCAAGGCCTCGCACGAGGATGAGCTTTCGCGGGTTTTCCAGTGGTTGATGGCCAACACGCGCTGGGCCGAGCGCCGCGAATATGCGCTTCCAATTTCAGAGCTAAAACGATTGTTGAGCGCCCATGAAACAGGCCTCGGCGAGCCTTCCGATGGCCAAATCGAAGTCATGAAGGCTGAAGAACAAACCGAAAAACGGTTCCTCGGTCTGGGCAGCAAGACGGTTTCTCGGATGACGCCGGTGATGAAATTCGCCGATCCCAGCGAGGATGGCCTTGTCTCCGCGAACATCCTGCGGGACATTCAAAAAACCCTGGGCATCCAGGCCGTCGAAGAATCCTTCTACGATTGGCCGGCGAAAGTGGCCTCTTTTCTGAGGCACTACCAGACCCTTTGGCCCCGTCTGGCCAAGCTCTGAGCACACGACCGATGACTCCCATCACCCTTCCGAATGCGTTGACCCTGCTTCGGATCATGGCGATCCCGTTTTTTGCCATCGCGGTCTGGTACAACCATCTTTGGGAAGCCCTCGCGATCTTTGTGGCGGCGGGCATTACGGATCTTTTGGACGGCTGGATCGCGCGAACCTTTAATCAAAGATCGAGCCTGGGTGCCTTTCTTGATCCAGCGGCGGACAAGCTGCTCATGACCACCGCCTTCATCCTCATGGCGCTGCCCAAGGATCATTTGAAGTTCCCTATTCCCGTGTGGGTCGCCATTCTTTCCATCTGTAGGGATGTGGTGATTTCTTTTCTCGCGGTGCTTTCATTCGTGCGGCCCATCGGCCTGGATCGACGCCCATCCACACTCGGAAAATTCACCACCGGCGCCCAGATCGTAGCCCTCGGGGTGGGCTTACTGGCCAACGCTCAGGGTCCCCAACCCTGGCAGCGTTTCGCGGTGCCTTACGTCTTCTATGCCATGGCAGCGTTCGTGCTGGCGAGCGGGGTCCACTACTACTTTCGATCCTCAGTGGAAGCGGGACTAGATGAGTGAAGACGGTCGTTCCCGCCACGCGTTGGAGGATCTCCTGGGTGGCTTGCCTCTGCGTTTCACCGCCATTTTCATTGGCCTAATCGCGGCGCTCTGGTTACTACGCCAAGCCTTGATGCCATTTTTTGTGGCCATGGTGCTGGCCTACCTTCTGGGCCCGG
>JAYVXV010000121.1:0-7038 GCA_043784905.1 Holophagaceae bacterium
CGTCCACGTTTTTCCCTGAAGGCTGAAAAGCCCTTCGTCAAAACTGCCCGCCCAAACGGTGCTTTCACCGGATGGATTGGGGGTCACCGCAAGACTGGCGATGAAGCGCCCGTTGAATCCCCCACGGAATCCTGATGGCAGAGCCAAAGCCTGCCAGCGGCCACCTTGGAGCGTCGCAAGGCCGGCTCCCCAACAGGACACGACCATCTGGTTTTCACCCCCTGCATCGGTCCAGGCCACCCCATCGCTAACCTCTAAGGCAGGCAGTCCGTCCGAGGTTCCATAGGTACGCCAGACGCCTGCTTCTAGGGCTGCCAGGCCGCGACGGGTGCAGACCCAAAGCACGGAGTTTCCATGCTTGGATTTGGATTCAAGAATCTTCCAGATCCAAAAATCCGGAAGGCCATCTTGGGTGCCAAGTCTGCGCCATTGATTGCCTTCGAGGGTTGCGAGCCCGGCGCCTGTGCCCACCCACAGCACCGGCCCCCGCCCTGGGGTTTGGGTTTCCAGGATGCTGTTCACCCTTCCGCTGCCGATGGTTTCAGGCCCAAAATGAGTCCAGGATTCCCCGACTTTTCGCCAGAGTCCGCCGTCGTCCGTCCCGAACCACATGGCTCCGTCCCGGCTTTGATACACCACCCTTACCCATTTGGAGAGCGTGGCTCCGGGAAAGAGAATCGGTGACCAACGCCGACCGTTGTAAGTGGCCGCGCCATCGGCCGTTCCAACCCACAGGCGGCCCTGACGATCCATGTGAATTCCGTGAACGGTCGTATTGGGCAGGCCTTCATGAATGCCAAAAACCTGAATGGCGGGTTTGGAAGGTGGTAGGGCAAGTTGTTCGCCTGCGCGAAGGCCGCACCTTCCCCACACCATCAGGATCATCAGGAGCGCGAGGACTCGCTCCGATCGAAGTGAGCGGAGTGGGCGCAGTCGAAATGTGTGGCGCAGGGCCATGCAGCAACCTGGAAGGATGGGCACCCAGGATGGAGCAAGCCTCACGTTAATCAAGCCAAGATTCGTGAAGTTTTTAAGCGGCCACAGGGAAGCCATACATCAGCGGTCTCCCGGCTGGTGTATGGCTTTTCAGGGGTCGGTGAACGGTGGATCGCAAATTCGGTTCGCAGCCCCTCGGACTGCGCGAAGGACTGCGTGAATCTGAGGAGAACGCGCTCAGCCGAGGAAAGCTTTGAGGGTTTTGGAATAGCGCGGGTGTCTGATTTTTCGAAGGGCCTTGCTTTCGATTTGTCTAATGCGCTCGCGGGTCACGGCAAATTCGCTGCCCACCTCTTCCAGCGTGTGTTCGCTGGTGTCGTCGCCCACGCCAAAACGCATACGCAGGACTTTCTCTTCGCGCTCGGTGAGCGTGTGGAGCACTGAATTGACGGTCTCTTTGAGGCGCTGACTGACGACCTGCTCCACTGGTGAGACAACGGTCTTGTCCTCGATGAAATCGCCAAGGTGGCTGTCTTCTTCTTCGCCGATGGGGGTTTCCAGCGAGATGGGCTCCTGGGCAATCTTCATCACCTTCCGGACCTTGCCCACGGGCATGTCCATGGCATGGGCGATTTCTTCGCTGGACGGTTCACGGCCCAGCTTTTGTACCAATTCGCGCTGAGTGCGGATGAGTTTGTTGATGGTCTCGATCATGTGAACTGGGATGCGGATAGTGCGGGCCTGATCGGCGATGGCGCGAGTGATGGCCTGGCGAATCCACCACGTGGCATACGTCGAGAACTTGAAGCCACGACTGTATTCAAACTTATCCACGGCCTTCATCAACCCGATGTTGCCTTCCTGGATGAGATCCAGGAACTGCAAACCACGGTTGGTGTAGCGCTTGGCGATGGAGACCACCAGGCGGAGATTGGCTTCGATGAGCTCAGCCTTGGCAGACCGGCTGATGGCTTCGGCAGCTTTCAGCCCGTTGTAGTCGGCGTGAAACTTTTCCGAAGTGGTTTCGTATTTCTCGAAGAAGCGGGCCAACTCGCCCTGAATGACCTTGATTTCCTGGTTGTATTTTTCCTTGAGCTTTGCGAATGCTGGATTTTTGAGCCGGTCACGCATTTCGCGGAGTTTGCGTTCGCCGCCCATCACCTGGTTGTGGTGGTGGGTGATGCGGTCAATAAGGCGAGTGATGGCCAGGCTGTTGAGACCCAGTTTTCGGACCTGACGGCTCACGCGACCGCGCGCCATCAGCACCTCACGGCCAAGCTTGCGGCGCTTGCCAACGGTCTTTTCTCCGGCATCCACGGCCTTCTTGAGGTCCAACAGATCCTGCAGGGCCTGGTCGAAAACCAGCAGCTTTTCAAACTGATGATGAACGTGCTGTGTTGCGGACGTACTCTCGGCATCTTCGTCTTCGTCTACTTCATCGCTGAGACCCACCACCTCGCGGATCTTGCCGGGGTTTTCCTTTAACATTTTTCCGATATCAATGAGCAGGCTTGCGGCTAAGCGGCTGTGGCTCAGGGCACGCATGACGCTGCGGACGCCCACTTCGATGCGCTTGGCGATCTCGACTTCGTCCTCGCGCTTGAGCAAGGGGACCGTACCCATTTCTTTGAGGTACATGCGGACGGGATCGTTGAACTTGTCGCCTTCAGAACCGTCAATATCAACATCCGTGCCTTCTTTGTCCGCCTTGGTCTTGACCCCCGCGGGCAGCAGTTCTTCTTCGATCTGTTCCCGTGCTTCCAGGCCCTCGGCTTCGGTGGCGCCAATGCCGACGGCCAGCCGATTAAACATTCCCATCACCGCTTCGAGATCCTTGGGGGAACTGGCAGAAGGTGGCAGAAAGGAATTCAGCTCGTCAATCAGGATATAACCGCGTCGTTTGCCGAGATGAATGAACGCTTTGGTAAGTTCAAAGTAGTTGTCACAGGCGGGCGTCTGGATCATTGATTCCTCAAAGAGCCTCAGATTCGTGGGTCCCAAACGAGGGGCATCAGCGCAAATGAGAGGGTGAAGCTCGCAGCTCTAGGCAAAGTTTCCCTATTCTGTGGAAAGCCCGGAACCTCTCAGTATAGGGCACTTCGCCCACCTGGCAAGGGCGGATTTCTGGTTTCAGCCAAGGTTTACCCCGCGCAATTGCCGGGCCAAAGCGCTTTTACGCAATAACAACGCGGCTTGGCGGGATTCCAAATGGCGAATTAAATTTTCTTCGAGAGCGCTCCGGGGGTCCTGAATCTGGCGGTTGATGGATGCCAGTTCGCGCTGCACATAGGCTCCCTCCAGCTTGGCGAAGATACGGTCAGGGGCTAAGTCTTCGTCTTCGCGCAGGGCTTTCTGGGCTTCCATCCGGCGCAGCAAAGCCAGGATCTCCGGTGGCAGCGATTCCTCAAGCCCATCCGCATCGAGAACAGCCTGCAAAACCGCCGCCCCGCGCAGGCTTTCCCACCACGGGTGGGGCAGGTCCACCACGCGCGGGCGGTGTTCGCTTTGGCGACTGAGATGGAGCAATGGACGAAGGAGATCATCCACCAGAGGTTCAGGGATCGAATCGGGTTCTGAGGATTCCATCGGAGGTGAAGGGCGAGTCGCGACCTTGGATCCGCGAGTGAATTCAGAAAGCGGGATCTGGAGCTGGTGGGCGATGCTGGCAAAAAGCTCTCGTCGCTCGGGGGTGTTAGGGAGGTAGGGCAGAAAGGTTTGCATTTCCTTGAAGGCGTCCATGCGGTCGGCGACGCGGCGCATATCCTTGCCTTCCAAGGCCCGCGCCAGCATGAAACTGGTCCAATCAGGAGTCCGTCGGATGAGTTCGCGGAAAGCATCGGCGCCCACGCGGATGCACCAGGTATCGGGATCTTCACCTTCGGGTAATTCCAGAAAGCGCACGTCAAAACCTAATGGCAGAGCTAATCTAAGGCTTTTTTCAAAGGCCCGGCGTCCGGCGTCATCGCCATCGAAACAAAGTACGAGTCGCTTGGTGAAGCGCCCGATGATCCGCAAATGATCTTCGGTAAGGGCTGTGCCCAACGGCGCCACGGCTTGATGGATACCCTGCTGCTGAAGTTGCAGCACATCAAAATAGCCCTCCACCACTAGCGCGCCGTCCCGCATCACGCCTTTGGCTCGGTGCATTCCGAACAGCGTTTCGCCCTTGCGGAACAGCGGCGTTTCACGGGTATTCATGTACTTTGGTTTTACATCGCCAAAAGCCCGGCCGCCGAAGGCCACCAGGCGTCCTCGCGCATCGTGAATGGGGATGGTGAGGCGGCCTCGCAGAAAATCAATGATGGAACCCCGATCCGTGCGGGAAGCGAGTCCCGCCTGCTCGATAAGCTCCGCCGAAAAACCATGCCCACCATGGCCGCGCAATGCGGTGATGAGTCCCTCCCAGCTTTCTGGTGCCACGCCAAAGCCCGCCTCTTTAGTAAAGGCCTCGCTAATGCCCCGCATTTGCAAATAAGCACGGGCTTCCGCATCTTCCGTGAGTTTGAGTTCGTACCAGGCCTGGGCTGCATCTAAAACGGCGCGAAGCCGTGATTCCTGGTCCACCTCCGCGCTGGGACGTTCCTTGAATTTCGGAATTTCGATGCCCGCAGCGTTCGCGAGCTGCTCCATGGCTTCGGGAAAGTTGAGTCCATCGCGCTCCATCAGCCAGGTGAAAGCGTCGCCATGTTTTCCGCATCCAAAGCAGTGGTAGAAATTTTTCCCAGGCACGACCTGGAAACTGGGCGAGCGCTCGCTGTGGAAGGGGCAAAGACCTGAGTACGCGGCCCCAGCCTTGCGTAGCTTCACAGCCTGGCCCACGAGAGCCACCAAATCGGTCGCGTCTTTTACGCGTTCAACAAGGTCACGATCTTTCATGGGGCTCCGGCTTAGAGCGTGTCTTCAATATCTACCTCGTCACGACCTTTTCGATCCGTTTCTCATAACTCGTGCCGAGCACCAGCCGATGCACATAGACGCCTGGGGTGTGAACGTGGTCGGGATCAAGGTCGCCAACTTCGACGATTTCTTCGACTTCGGCGATGCAGATATTTCCGCAGGTGGCGGCCATGGGGTTGAAATTTCGCGCGGTCATCCGATAGACGAGATTTCCCATACGATCGGCTTTCCACGCCTTCACCAGTGAGAAGTCCGCGACGATCCCCTGCTCCAGAACGCATTCTCGGCCGTTGAAGATTTTTGTTTCTTTGCCTTCGGCCACCACCGTGCCAGCCGCCGTCGGTGTGAAGAAGGCCGGAATACCTGCCCCTCCAGCCCTCATTCGCTCTGCTAGGGTGCCCTGGGGCGCGAATTCCAATTCCAATTCTCCATGGAGAAACTGCCGCTCGAATTCGGCGTTTTCACCCACGTAGGAGCTGACCATTTTCTTGACTTGACGATTCTTCAACAACAGACCCAGGCCGAAATCATCCACACCCGCGTTGTTGGAATAACAGGTCAGACCCTTCACGCCTTTTCGCACCAGAGCGGCGATGAGCTGCTCGGGGATGCCACATAGCCCGAAGCCTCCCACTGCCAAGGCGGCCCCATCAAAAATATCCTTCACCGCCTCGTCCGCCGAAGCGACTCGCTTATCAATCACGGGAGCCTCCAACCCAATCGCTCATCCGATGATGCCAGACTTAAGACTGGAGATAGACCATGGTGATCCTGTTCGTGGGGGAATGGACGAAATGATCCCTCAAATTCCACAACCCGCCGTTTTTCTCGATCGCGATGGAACCCTCAACGAAGAGGTGGACTATCTTCACAAGCCCGAGGAATTGGTGTTGATCCCTGGGGCGGCGGCGGCGGTGGCGCGACTCAACGAGCGGGGTATTCCAGTGGTGGTGGTGACGAACCAGAGCGGCATCGGCCGTGGCTATTACGGCTTTGATGAATTCGAGGCGGTGATGGCTCGTATGAGGGAATTGCTGGCGGAAGCGGGTGCCCATGTGGACGCAGTCTACGTTTCGGCCCATCACGAGAAAGGGCAGGGGGCCTTCGCTCATCCGGATCATCCAGAGCGCAAGCCGAATCCCGGAATGCTGACGCGTGCGGCCAAGGAGCATGGCCTGGACCTTTCTCGTTCATGGATGATTGGGGACAAGGAAATTGACCTCGAAGCTGGACGTAGAGCGGGTTGCAGGGCGGCTCTGGTAAGGACCGGCTATGGCTTATCCGGGGATGGCAATCTGGCGGACCTGGTAGCCGCAGATCTTGCTGAAGCGGTGGATCGGATCCTGGAAAGCTGGTCGTGATTGAAAAAAAGGATCTCATTCGGGGCCGGATCATTCAGCGTTACAAACGCTTTCTCGCGGATGTGGAATTGGAGGGTGGAGTCGTCATCACCGCCCATACCACCAATACGGGTTCGATGAAGACCTGCTGGGAACCTGGTGACCCGGTGCTTTTGGAGCATCACGACAGCCCCGCGCGAAAACTTAAATACACCTTGCTTGCCTGTGAACGAAAGGGCGCGTGGGTGGGCGTGGAGACGGGAATGCCCAACCGTGTGGTGGCGGAGGCGGCGCGGAATGATCAATTGCCTGGGCTTTCAGGCTTGGCGGATGTGCGGACGGAACAAAAATACGGATCCGAAAATAGCCGCATTGATGTGCTGGCAAAGGATGTCGAAGGCTATCTCGTCTACATTGAGGTGAAGAACACGACACTGAAGATCGGTACCCACGCTTGTTTTCCAGACGCGGTCACCGAGCGCGGCCGAAAGCACCTACGGGAATTACGGGGCATGGTTGAACAGGGCCATCGCGCCGCCATTGTCTTTTTCGTGCATCGGTCTGATGTGGCGTTTTTTGACGTGGCGCAAGAGATTGATCCGGCTTATGCGGATGAACTGGACCGTGCCGTCCAAGCTGGTGTGGAAGTGCTCCCACTGGCCGTGAAGCTCGGCGTCAAAAAACAGAAAAATGCACAATTTACTTTGCGCTGGGACCTGCCGGGGCTTCTGCCTTGGGTACCTCGTTAAGCATCAAGTTGCATTCAACCCGGATTTTGCAGTTGTCATTGTTCCAGGCCGCTTCAGGCCTCGGACATCAGGCCTCGTTGTCGTGGGTCGCTATCGCATGCATGTGTGCAAGATGG
>JAYVXV010000122.1:0-7023 GCA_043784905.1 Holophagaceae bacterium
AAGGCCCCCAACTCCCGCAGCCGCCGCGTAATGAGCCGCGTGTACTGACTACCGTAATCGAGAATAGCGATGCGCTCGTGATGCATTGGGGAACCTCAAAGACAGATAGCAGTCAAACCGTTCACATGGAGATGAAATGAATCACTGCCACTGGCTGAAATCCGCCACGCGGAGAAAGACCTGGCGTAGTCTCGATAGCAACGAAAGCCGCGCGGCACGCAAAGACGCATCCTCGCACTTGACCATCACTGCCGTGAAAAACGCTTCCAACGGCTCGGCCAGCGAAGCCAGGCGTGGCAATAGTTGAGCCGGGTTGCGTTCATCCTCCACACCCTTGAGCAGCTCCGCGAGATGACGCTCTTCAGGTTGATGGAGCAGCGACAGATCGCCTGAATCAGAAGGTGCCTCATCTTTCAGGATGTTCGCAATGCGTTTGGCGCTCTGACCCAAACTTGCAGAACGGGGATCTTCAGAGAACTGGGTGAGCGCTTCACATCGAGCCTTCAGATCATGCAGGACCGCCCATTTCTGATCCCAAGTGGCCGGAAGCACGCTGCGGCGCACGGGGCCCGGCAACCCGGTCAACTCCAACTGGTGGACCACGCGATCCTTGAAGAACGTTTCGAGATCAGCCATGACCTCGTCCTTGGGTCGGGTCGCTTTGGTTTCAACATAATTCCAGGCGGCATCAACCGCCTGTCTGAGGCCAAGGTTCAAGCCGCTTTTCCAGAGAATGCGAACAACCCCAAGCCCAGCGCGGCGCAGGGCCAGCGGATCCTTCGATCCCGTGGGGGCGATTCCCACCGCGAAACAGCCCACCACAGTATCCAACTTGTCAGCCAGGGCAATGACGCAGCCAGGATCGGTGGAAGGAATTTCATCATCCTGACCCGCGGGGCGGTAATGCTCCTTCACGGCCTGCCACACCGCATCCGAGGCGCCTTCGTGCCTCAGGTACTCGCCGCCCATGATGCCTTGCAACTCGGGGAATTCGCCCACCATCAACGTGCGAAGATCTGCCTTTGCAAGCCTTCCAGCTTCTTTAGATTTGGCCTCGTCCATCTGAAGACTTCGTGCCAGGAGTTCTGCAAGCGCTGCCATTCGCATGGCCTTCTCGTGGTAGCTGCCCAACTCCCGTTGAAAAGTTAGCGACTTCAGCTTTTCAAGGCGGGCTTCCAGCTTGGTTTTGCGGTCCTCCGCATAGAAGAAACGCGCATCGTAGAGGCGGGCTTTCAACACCCACTCATTGCCCGCCTTGACGAAACCACTAGGGTCGTCTGCGCGGTTAGCGGCGGTGAGGAAGAAGGGCAGCAGTTCGCCTTTTTCATTTTCGATGCAGAAGGATTTCTGGTGCTCCTTGAGGGAGGTGACCAGCACTTCCTTCGGCAATTCCAGGAAATTGGCTGGGAATTCGCCGCACACGATCTTCGGGAATTCCACGATCTCCGCCAGCGTGTTCAGCAATTCCTCGTCCATCACCACGCGGCCGCTCACTTTGGCAGCCAGTTCATGAAGCTGAGCGTCCATGCGGGTTTTACGGGCATCAAAGGACACCACGACACCCGCCGTTTCAAGCGTGGTTTCGTAGTCCTCGGGCCGCTGAATCGTGATCGCTTCGGGGTGTGTCATGTGGTGCAGGCGATGGCCCCAGGTGGTGTTTGAGCTGCGAACGCCATCCACGGAGAAATCCACCACCTCTTCGCCGAAGAGGCAGAGCACGTTGCGGATGGGCCGCACAAACTCAAACTCAGAGTTGCCCCAGCGCATGGCCTTGGGCACATGAAGCGACGCGATGAGCTTGGGCAGCGCCTCCGCCAGCAATTCCACCGTGGGCCTGCCCTTCTTCGTGATCGTCACCACCGCACAGGGCTCTTTCTTCCCCGCAGGCTGTTCAAAGCGCACCGCGCCGAAATCCACGCCCCACTTCTCCGCGAATTTCAGGCCCGTCTGAGTGGGCTGGCCTTCAACATCCACGCACATTTTCTGGGGTGGCCCCGCTTGCGTCTCGGTCTGGTCCGGCTGAATCACCGGAAGGCTTGTCCTCCAACAAAGTTTTCGTGGAGAGAATTCCTGCCCGGCAGGGAGCAACCCTTCCTCGATCACATTCGGCACTCGGTCAAGTGTCAAAAGTCCTTGAGCCACCGCCCAATTGCAATTGAACTCTACAAAAAAATTCGTTAGCAGCCGCTTCAGAAACCGCGCCGGAATTTCCTCGCAATGCAGCTCTAGCATAAAGGTGCGCGTCTCGCTCATTTCGCCACCTCCATGTTCTTGTTTTTCAAATCTGCGTCATCTGCGGAATCTGCGGTTTCAGGTTCTTCGTGTTCCAGATAAGCCCTCGCACAAGCGCTGGCCAGATCCCGCACGCGCTTGATGACGCCGGGTCTTTCGGTGGTGCTCACGGCGCCGCGCGCGTCCAACACATTGAAGGTGTGGCTCATTTTCAGGGCCTGCTCGTAGGCGCTTCGGAAATGACCGTGGTCCTTCAGCAGCCGCCAGCCTTCCTTCTCAAAAGCGTCGAAAAGCGTGCGGTGCAGCTCCAGATCCGCGTGCTCGAAGGAGTAGGCGCTCAGCTCGAATTCCTCGCGCTGGCGCACCTGGCGGTAGGTCACGGGAAAAATTCCGTCGTCGGTTTTCACTTCGCCCCAGGTGAGATCGAAGATGTTGTCGTAGCCACCCAGGAACATGCAGATGCGCTCGATGCCATAGGTCAGCTCGGCGCTCACCGGGCGGCAGTCCAGACCGCCCACTTGCTGAAAATAGGTGAACTGGCTGATCTCCATCCCATCCAGCACCACCTGCCAACCCACGCCCCAGGCGCCTAAGGTCGGGGACTCCCAGTTGTCTTCCTCGAAGCGCAAATCATGTTTCGTGAGATCAATGCCCAACGCTGATAGCGACTCGATGTAGAGATCCTGCACTTTGGCGGGGCTCGGTTTCAGGATCACCTGAAACTGCAGGTGCTTGTAGACGCGAAACGGATTCTCGCCGTAGCGACCATCGGCGGGGCGGCGGGATGGCTCGACGTAGGCCACGTTCCAGGGCTTTCTGCCCAGCGCGCCGAAAAAAGTTAACGGGTTCATGGTGCCCGCGCCTTTTTCGATGTCGTAGGGCTGCCCGATGAGACAACCCCGGTCAGCCCAAAATCGCTGAAGGCGAAGGATTAGTTCCTGGATATGCATGGAAACCCGCGTAAAACCTTCATTTTAGCGGGAGAGGGGCAAATTCGGAACCACAGATAAACACGGATGAACTCGGATAAAAAAAGCTCTTTGGTGGTTCAGGGCCAGAAACGAAGGCTTCCGGAAAATTCGCGTGGGGTGGGATTCGATTACGAAAAGCCGTGAAACTGCGAATGACGCTAAGGAGCGCGAATGAATTCAGGATAGACTTTTCGTTTTTCTGGAAAGTTCATAGATGTCTTCGGTGCCCCGAAAAATCGCGCTGCTGGCCATTGGCGGAAACGCTTTGCTCAAGGAAAACGAGCTCGGCCTGCAAGAAGAGCAAATGGAGAATGCGCGGGACTGCGCAGAGATGCTGGCGCGCGTCGTGGCGCATGGTTATTCGCTCTGCGTGGTGCATGGCAACGGACCCCAGGTGGGCAACCTACTGCTTCAGCAGGAATCGGCCTCAGAACAAATCCCGCCCTACAACCTGGATATCGCCGTGGGCATGACCCAAGGGTCCATGGGCTACATGCTGGAGCGAACCCTCATCAATCGCCTACATTTTGAAAAACTGAGCGGAAAAGTGACAACGGTCCTCACGGAAGTCGTCGTGGACAAGCACGATCCCGGCTTTGACAATCCGACCAAATTCATCGGCCCCTTCTATGCAGAATCGCGGGCCAAGGAATTGCAGCGCCTTAAAAAGTGGAAAATGAAAGAGGACAGCGGGCGCGGCTGGCGCAAGGTGGTGCCTTCACCCAAGCCATTGGAGATCGTGCAGCTCGACGCCATCAAGACGTTGATGGCGCAGGGTCATTGCGTCATCGCGGGCGGCGGCGGAGGCATTCCCGTCATTCGCGATGCCTCGGGTTTTCTGGTGGGCGTCGAAGCCGTCGTGGACAAGGACCGCGTGAGTGCGCTCTTGGCCGCACAACTGGGCGCGGAACTTTACATCATTCTGACGGGCGTCCCCAAAGTGGCGCTGGATTTTGGGAAACCCACTCAAGCGTGGGTGGATCGCATGAGCGCCACAGAAGCCAAACAGTACCTCGCCGAAGGCCAATTCCCGCCGGGTTCCATGGGCCCCAAGATCGAAAGCGCACTGGCCTTTATCGAAGCTGGTGGCCGCGAGGTTCTCATCACCACCGCCGAGGCGTTGAAACAGGAAGACCCAGCCACGGTGGGGACGCGCATCGTAAAAGATT
Organism: Holophagaceae bacterium; assembly: GCA_043784905.1. Lineage (GTDB taxonomy): Bacteria > Acidobacteriota > Holophagae > Holophagales > Holophagaceae > JANXPB01. The sequence continues at coordinate 4,373 of JAYVXV010000122.1, forward strand.
GAGCCTCGCTGTTCCGCTTGGTAGCAGGTTGCAACCAAAAAGAATAGGACCGCCAAGCATCCAGCACGCGAGCTGCTTGGAGTAGCCGCCCGTAGCCTCCATCACGCAGGCGAAAGGTGAGCCTCCGGCTTGCTCGCGGACCCACACGAGGAGCTTGCGCGCACCCGCGCGATCACGGGGCAGCTTGGTTTGAGCGAAGCCCTGGCCTCGCGGAAACGCCGCGTCGAAGGTAGCTTTGGACACGTCAATCCCAAGCCATTGAGAAGTGGAATTCATGATTGCCTCCTTTCAGGCAAGAGGCCACCGGCGCCCGGGACACCTTCCTCGCAAATTCAGGCTGAAGCCCCGGATGGCCGTCCAGCTTTGAAGGCACCGAAAGAGGGACGGGCTGAATCTTGGCGGCAGTCTCGAATGAACCTAGACACCAACCCACTCCATCCCCCCGGCCTCGGTTAGGCCTACACCATCACCCAAAAGGGGGAGGCAGGGGAAACATACGAGACGCCAAGCGCGCCAAGTGTCGGTTTGTCTCGCCTATCGGCCTGCCGATACCGAGAAGAGACCCATCATGTGTCAGCCTCGCGAAGCGATTTCGGGTCGGAATCATGAGTGGTGAAGGTTGTTGTTTTTCTTGGCGTCTTCGCGTCTTGGCGGTGATATTTAATCTTTTGAATGCGAATCCGTATGACAACGTGTACACCTGCGAAATTGGGCTTCCGCGGGTGCACCTGATCAGTGTGAGATCTTCCAGGCACCGAGTAATTGGCGCAGGGCTTCGGGCTTGTTCTGGGGCGCCACGATTCCCGTTTGGCTTTGGGAATTGATGCCATGGCAACTGGCGCAGGTCCGGATCTCGCCGGGCTGAAAGCTTAGCCAATTGCGCTCGCGCACCACGGCTTTCCCTGCCCCATCGGTCACCTGCCAGGTGAGCGCCCGCAGGGCCGGTACAAGGGCCGCAGTGGAGCCATCTGTGGCGACCTTCACACTGCCCGCAGGACCACCTATATTGGCCGGATTGGCAGATAGCGCGGCACCGTGCATGGTCTGTGAAATCACGCGGCGTCCCGCACGTGGCGCCGCCGTGCCACCATAACCACGGGTCTGGTCGCCTTGAAATATTTGAAGATGGGCGATGTCGTAAATCTTGCCGCTCTTGGAAACCGTACTGACCCCACTAGGCACTCGGAGATTAAAGGGCTGCTGAACATCGGCGCGGTCCCGGGTCGTGACGTCGCGGCTGATGATGAGCGCCAGGTTGTTGGTGCGCAGCCAAGTTCGGAATGCAGTCTCATCCACGCCGACTTCCGTGAACACCTGTTGTTCTGGCGCCTGCAAGCTTGAAGTGCGTCGCGCGGGTTTCACGCGGGCTACAACCTCTACGGGATCCAGTTCCCAGAGTGGGCCATTGTAAGTCACGAGCACATCCGGGTCGTACCAGCTCACGGATTTGGTGAATCCGGGGGTCAATATTTGATCCGCGAGGTAGTAACTGCCAGATTGTTTTAGCGTCTTCAATCGGAACTGATATCGGTAGTTCGGGTTGGCGCGGTCGCCCAGATTGGTGTCGGGCATCACGGCGGTGCTATGCGAAACCACGAGACTTCCATCGCTCATGGGCAGCGGATTGCGATAGCGGCCGGTGGCCCCGGCGGGTACCGCATCGCCGGGTTGGACTTCATTCTTGGTGGCGGGATCGGTGATCCAGGTGATATTCATGGCTTCAGGGCTGGTGCCCACGGCGCCATTGAGCGTGATGATCTGTCCCGCGCGGCCCCCATTGAATTCCCGCATATTCGTCGCGAAGAACAAACCCGCGTGGGTCGGGTCTTCACGCAGGCTAAAGATACCACCATCGCCATTCAAGTAATTGCGATTGGAATGGAAAGATTCTGGCGCGTAAGCGCTGAGGTTTGGGTCATCCGTAAAGGCGGGCTCCTCTAAATAATTCCCACCGATTTCGTGCCGGCCCACGTGATTCAAGGTCTCCTCTTCAGTGCCGTCCTCATTGAGCTGCCAGGGAAAGAATTGATTGAATCGGTGCCCGTTGGCATGGTTGGCCACGTTCTCCGGATCGGTATCCAAACGTGGCTCCGGAAAGATTTCCGCGCGGCTACTGTTATGCGCGGCTCCGGCGGTCTCATCCCCGAAATTGAAAGAGCCATTGGTGCCACCCGCGTTGTCCGCGTCCGCCTGCTGGTCCCGCTGAAGGTGATCCCACTTGGTGAAAATGACCCGGCCAAAGCTATCCACGAACGGATGAAAAGCCCCACTGGGGGTGTGGTTCAGCAGCTTTAGATCGCCGCTGATGGGGTCGAGACTCCAGACTCCCGTCAGGGTGGTGGTGCTCTCATATTCGTCCAATTGCGGATACAAATGCCGCTCGCCGGTGCGGCTGCGATCCGATGTGTAGATGATGCGTTCGTCTGTGCCATAAACAGGACTGATGTTGTTGGTATCGTTGGGTTGGTTCGGGATCTTGGTGATAGCGGCCGTCTGGCCTTTCCCTAAGCCGCTCACTTCATAGAGCTGCCAGTAATGGGTCATCCAGACGTACTGCTGGGTTCCCGTTCCCACAACCATCGCAAATACTGCTTTATTTCCGCTCCAGTGCATCGAGGGTTCCCGCACCGCGATGGAGTTGGCACCTTGCA
>JAYVXV010000123.1:0-2086 GCA_043784905.1 Holophagaceae bacterium
CCTCTGAAGCTAAGCGGTGGATTCCCCGTTCGCCTTAGGGTGGATGGCAAGGACCTGGGCGAACTGACTTCTTCCAGCAAGCTCACGCTCACTCCGGGCGTCCATAAGGTGGAGCTGAGCAATACATCTTTCTTCTTCCGGGAATCCCGGTCCATCACCGTGAAAGGTGGGCAGACAGTGGCTATCAATGTGCCGGGCACCGCGAAAATTACCGTTTCCACCCACCCAGGTTCGGGCCCAGTTTCAGTGGATGGCATTTCCACTGGCGTAGAAAGCACCGGAGACACCGCCATCACGGTGAGCCGGGGTGTCCACGTGATCGCGGTCAAGGGCACCAAGCAGACAGTGAACGTATCAAGCGATCAGTCGGTGAGTTTCAAGATCTGAACCGCGCTACAGATTCGCGATGATCACATCCGCGAAGCCACTGCATTTAACCTCGATGGCGCCTTCCATTTGGCGAGCGAAATCGTAGGTCACCTGCTTGCTCGCGATGGCTTTGTCCATGCCGTTGATGATGGCATCGGCGGCCTCGGTCCAGCCCAGGTAGCGCAGCATCATTTCGCCGCTGAGGATCACGGAACCGGGGTTCACCTTGTCGAGGTTGGCGTACTTGGGCGCGGTGCCGTGGGTGGCTTCAAAGACCGCGTGGCCTGTGACGTAGTTGATGTTGCCACCGGGGGCGATGCCGATGCCGCCGACCTGCGCCGCGAGCGCGTCAGACAAGTAATCGCCGTTGAGGTTCAGGGTAGCGATGACATCGAAATCCTCAGGGCGTGTGAGCACCTGCTGGAGCGTGATGTCGGCGATGGCGTCCTTGATGATGATGCCCTCCCCCTTAACGCCTGGCGGCAGCTTGCACCAAGGGCCGCCGTCAATCTCCACGGCGCCGAATTCTTTCTTGGCCAGTTCGTAGCCCCAGCGCATGAAGCCACCTTCGGTGAACTTCATGATGTTGCCCTTGTGGACCAGGGTGACGCTCTTCTGGTTGGTATCAATGGCGTACTGGATGGCGGCGCGAACCAGTCGTGCGGTGCCTTCTTGGGACACGGCCTTGATGCCGATGCCACAGGTTTCGGGGAAACGGATCTTGGCGAATTCCTTGGGGAAAGTCTCTTTGAGGAAGGCCAAGAATTTAGTGTTAGATTCGCTGCCCTGCTCGAATTCGATGCCCGCGTAAATGTCTTCGCAGTTCTCGCGAAAAATGGTCATGTCCACTTTTTCGGGATGTTTCACGGGGGATGGCACGCCCTTGAACCAGCGCACGGGGCGCAGGCAGGTGTAGAGATCCAGCATCTGGCGCAGGGCTACGTTGAGGCTGCGGATGCCGCCGCCGATGGGCGTGGTGAGTGGGCCCTTGATACTCACGAGGTAGTCGCGGCAGGCCTGAACGGTCTCGTCGGGAAGCCAGTTATTGAATTGTTTAAAGCTCTTTTCGCCCGCGTAAACTTCCATCCATTGAATCTGTCGCTGGCCGCCATAGGCTTTCGCCACCGCCGCATCGAACACCCGGACCGAGGCTTTCCAGATGTCCGGGCCCGTGCCATCACCTTCGATGAAAGGAATGATCGGCCGATCAGGAACCTGCAACTTCCCGTTTTCGATTCGGATCTTTTCGCCATTGGCGGGTGGCGTGATCTGGACGTCGGTCATGGAAAGCTCCTGATGGAATGCAAACAGAAAAGCGTCCCACGAAGAGGCGATAGGATCAAGCATTCATAAGGGTTTTCAGGCTTCGCGAGGTTCCAGGCCGTTGCGAAAAAACAACTTGGTCATTGCGATGGCGGACCGGCATAAGGGGCCGTAACAAAATAACCTGAGCAGCACAGGTTATTTTGTTACGGCTCCTAAGGAATCGGGTTCCCGCACACAGGTCCCGCCCTTTTGGAATCGGGGTTCATAAGGGCAGTGACGGCATCTCGATCCGCAACAGTAGCCGCGACTCAAGTGATGAATTTCGGTGAAGACCATGTATGGGCCTTCCCAATAGTGGTCCGATTCAATCTTCATGCGACTTCGACGGCGTTGCCGCTTCCCGCTTTCACTTGTCCCTTGGACATCGCGAAATCCATACGGCCCAAGTTGA
>JAYVXV010000124.1:0-2079 GCA_043784905.1 Holophagaceae bacterium
TCATGACCGTCAAAGTTTGCGGCCTCACTTGTCTCTCGGATGCGATCTACGCGAAGGATCAAGGCGCTGATTTGCTGGGCTTCGTCGCCCACCCACCCAGCCCACGGCACTGCGCCGATTTGTCGGTGGCGTCCATTGTTCAGGAGTCGGCGGTGCTCGTAACCGTGGGGGATGACGCAGACACGATGATGCGTTTGGCGGATTCTGTCGGGTTCCGACGAATCCAACCCCACGTCTCGCCCAAACATCGCAAGCAAGTCATTCAACGCTTAAAAGCAGAAGGTTATTTTATTATTCTTCCGTGGAGCGATGAACCTCTCCAGGAAACGCTGAATGTTGACCTTTATCTCTGGGAAGCCAGTCCGAGACAAACTGGCGTGGCTGGGGGCTCGGGGCAGACCCACGCCATGGCTTTCCCACCGCCTGGTTTCTTTATTCTGGCGGGAGGCCTGGATGCGTCGAATCTTGCCGAGCGCAAGGCTCTGATGCCACCTTCCGCTTCCAAAAATCACCTTGGTTACGACGCCGCTAGCCGATTAGAAAAGGCGCCGGGCATCAAAGATCCAGATAAAGTGCGCGACTATATTCTCGCCGCCAAACAGCTCATGAATGAGGCCTCCCATGACCGTCATTAATTTTGAACTGCCAACTCGATTCGGCACCGGGGGGCTTGGCGGCTGCTATGCACCCGAAACCCTCATGCAACCCCTTTTGGACCTGGAAGAGGCCCTTCGCAACGCGTTGGCTGATCCATCCTTTCATGCTGAGTTAAAAGCAGAATTACGACATTTCGTGGGACGTCCAACACCCCTTACCTCCGCGCCGAGATTGGCCGCGAAACTGGGCTTGCGGAATTTATTCCTCAAGCGCGAGGATCTAACCCACACGGGCGCCCACAAGATAAACAATGCCCTGGCCCAGGCCTTGTTGGCGCGGCGCATGGGCAAGGCCGAGATCATCGCCGAAACGGGCGCGGGTCAGCATGGCGTTGCCAGTGCCGCCGCCTGTGCACGACTGGGCCTGAAATGCACGGTCTACATGGGTGTGGTAGATATGGCCCGACAGGCCCCCAACGTAGCTAGGATGCGACTTTTCGGCGCGGAAATCGTACCGGTGGAAGCGGGGCAGGGCACCTTGAAAGAAGCCGTGAACGAGGCCCTGCGGGCGTGGGCCGGTCGCTGCGACAAGGCCCACTATATTCTTGGCAGCGCCCTTGGTCCTCATCCCTTTCCCACGATGGTCCGAACTTTTCAGACCGTCATCGGTGAGGAAGCCAGAGCCCAGGCCTTGGAGCAGCATGGCGCCTTGCCCGATGCGGTCATTGCCTGCGCCGGGGGCGGTAGCAACGGCCTCGGTCTGTTGGTTCCATTTCTGGGCGATGATCTCCACCGATTCGCCGTGGAAGCCGGAGGCCACGGCTCCGCTCTGGGCGAGCACGCGGCGCGGCTGGACGGCGGCCGCATGGGTGTGCTGCATGGCTGCAAGACGCTATTGCTTCAGGACCAACACGGTCACACGGCCGAGACCGCCAGCATCAGCGCGGGCCTGGATTACCCAGCTCTGGGACCCGAACTCGCCGCCCTCGCGCAGGATGGAAAAGTCGAGGTGCTCCGCGCTTCAGATGACGAGGCCTTGGCAGGCGCGCGGAGGCTGTGTGAAACCGAAGGAATCCTCCCGGCCCTGGAATCCAGCCACGCCTTGGCGCGCTTGCCGGAGCTTGCAAAGCGTGGATTCACCAGCGTGCTTCTGGGGCTGTCCGGGCGTGGGGACAAGGATCTTTCAACCTACCAATCAAAACTTGGTATCTAACAGCTAAGGATGATTTTTTATGAATAAATTGCTCCCATTCATCATGGCTGGAGATCCTTCTCTGGCGACGTTGCCGCATCTTCTTGCCGAGGCCAAGGCCTTAGGCATCGAAGCGCTTGAAGTGGGCCTGCCCCACAGCGATCCCATTGCGGACGGCCCCGTGCTGCAAGCTTCGGCCCAGCGTGCGATCCAATCAGGCGCGACACCACTGCGGGTGCTGGAGGTCCTGGCTTCTTGCACGGATTCGCCAGATCTCATCCTTTTCACCTA
>JAYVXV010000125.1:0-2072 GCA_043784905.1 Holophagaceae bacterium
CTCAAAGGCCGAAGGCAGGAATCCCGACGCGCAAAGCTGGCCGGGCAGGTCCAAGAGATCCTCGAACCGGTGGGCGGGAAGGAGCAGCGTGATGAATTCCGAGGGCTGAGGAATAAGCCGCACCACGGCGCCCAGGATCATTCCAAAAATGCCCTCGCTGCCGATGAGCAATTGCGCCAGGTTTGGGCCGACATTTTGCTTCACGCTTGAGGTGCCGAACGTGTGGATTTCGCCGTCTCCCATGAGGGCATCCACCGACAGGACCCAGTTTCGGGTCATGCCGTACTTGCATGCGTTAGGGCCGCCTGCGTTGGTGGCGAGGCTTCCCCCAAAGGCGCAGATGAGCCATGAGTTTGGGTCGGGCGGATAAAATAGTTTTGCGTCGTCGGCCGCGCCTTTCACATCCCTTAGCCAAGCGCTGGCAGGGGCTTTGAGGGTGAGATTTTGCTTGGAGACTTCGATGACACCGGGCCAATGACTGAGGTCCACCACGACGCTGTTCGATGTGGGCACGCAACCACCAGCTTTTCCGGTGCCTGCGCCACGGGGCACGATTGAAAAGTTTTCCGCCTTGGCGAGTCTCACCAACTCCCGCAGATCTGAGGCGCTGCGCGGCCTCACGACCGCCAGTGGCATGGGGCCTGTGACATGAGATTCGTCGCGGCGATAGGCTTCCAGCGAGTCATCACCGGTCAGGACCGTAGCGTGGGGGAGACGAAGGTTTAGCATCTCCCTCTATGATGCCCCTTGCTCGGTTCCGTATGGGGCTACACTGGGCCACCCGAGAGATAGCGCGATGGATTCTCCTCTGCAAGTCGGCTTACTGCTGCCGTGGATCACGGCAGGCGGGGCTGCGCTGGCGACGGGTGGGATGGCCTGGATGCAACGGCGCCGCACCATGGAGCGCGATCAAGCCCTGAGCGCCCTTGATCGAATGGCGGATCTGGCGGGTGTTCTCTCGGCCCAGGTGGACCTACAGGGTTGCTGGCAAAGGGTTCCCAAAGGGCTCAGCACCTTGATTGGGCGACCGGAAACGGAGATTTTGGGAAGGCCGGTCTTTGAATGCCTGCATCCCGATGATCAGGCGATCTGCCAAAGCTGCTGTGGAGAATTATTGAGGGGGCAAAAGCTCTCCTGTGCGCTGGAGGCGCGTTGCCTCAGGCCTGATGGAAGTGAGCGCTGGATTCAACTCGATGGCACACCCGTGGCGAGGCGCGGTGGATCACCCCGTTTCATCCAAGTTATCGTGCGTGACATCAGTGAGGCTCGCGCCGTGACGCAGGCACTAAAAGAGAGCGAGGAAAAATTTCGCATCCTTTCGGAAAACATCAATTGTGGTGTTTTTCTGTACACGGATATCTTTCACTACGTCAATCCGGGCATGGAAGCCATTCTGGGATATATGGCCGCAGACCTGGTGGGGCAGCCCTTCTGGAAGCCCGTGCATCCCGATGAACAAGAACTGGTGCGCCAGCGTGGCGACGCAAGGCGGCGTGGGGAGGAAGTCCCCAATCGCTATGTGATGAAGCTGCTGCGCAAAGATGGAAAAACGATCTATGCAGATTTTATTGCGCGCGCGGTGACCCTTGGTGGCAAGGTCTACGGGCTCGGAACCGCTTTTGACATTACAGACCAGGTGCGATCCACCGAAGATCGGTTGCGCACGGAGCGCCAGATGTTTGAGACGCAAAAACTAGAAAGCCTGGGTTTGATGGCGGGTGGCATCGCTCACGATTTCAACAATCTGCTGACGGTGATTCTAGGCAATGCCAGCATCGTTTTGGAAGAAGTCGAAGCGGGGACCATGGTCCACGGCTGTATCCGCAACGTGGTGGACACTTGCCTGCGAGCTTCGGATCTCACACGACAGATGCTCGCCTACTCAGGTCGGGGGCGCTTTGTGGTGGAGCCGTTGAATCTCAACGCGGCGGTCAAAGGGATCGCCGCGCTGATCGAATCTTCCCTGTCGAAACTCATCCAGGTGCGCTACGAGTTGGAAGAGGATTTACCGGGTCTCGAAGCGGATCGGGCCCAGCTTCAGCAAGTGGTTCTCAACCTGGTGACGAATGCTG
>JAYVXV010000126.1:0-2065 GCA_043784905.1 Holophagaceae bacterium
CACCATGGTGGCCCTTTTCTGCTGGGCGTTCCACAAACCCTTCACCTTTGACACCTCGTTCCGGTACTTAAGTTCCCTCACCTATCTGGCGCTTTTCGGTTCGGTCCTCGCCTTCGGATCCTACTTGAAACTGGTGGGCCGCATCGGGGCGGGGCGCGCTGGCTACACCATGGTGGCGATACCCATGGTGGCGCTGCTGATCTCCACTTTTTTCGAAGGGCTGCGCTGGGAATGGTCCCTGGCCCTGGGCGTGGCCCTTTGCATCGGGGGCAATGTGCTGGTGCTGGCCCGACCCGTGGTCAGGAACCCCGGACCCGAGCCCGCCTGAATCTCATAGCCCCTTCCGCGGCCTCACCAGCGCGTTGGCCAGGCTCAGGCCCATCACCAGGGCTACGGCCAGAAAGACCATGTGAAAGGCGGTTTGAAGTCCCACCTCTGTTTCCCCCATGGAGAGGAACGCGATGCCACGGAAACCAATGGAGCCGGGAACCAGCAGCAGTAGCCCCGGCAACACCATGATCTGATTCGGCAGCCGCACCAGGCGACCAAAAAGATTCGCCGTGATGCCCAGGGTCATAGCCCCCACGCCTGCGCCCAATTCGGGGCCTAACCACGCCGCGCCTAGGCGTGTGGAAATGAAGGACACGAGGCTGGCCATAAAGATCCATCCGAAGTCTCGCTTCCTTGCCTGGAACAGCACCATATAGGCCACGGGGACCGCGCACAGCGCCGCCCATTCGGTCCAGAGGGGCATCGCGATGGACGTGGATTCCTTGAAAGCCGAAGCGAACTGCACAGCGATCTGACGGCCGAGCACGACCCCAAAGGCCAGCATCAAGAGCGTCATGGCTGCATCGGTGAGCCGAGCGGAACCTGCCACTAGATTGCCTGTAGCCACCTCGCGCAGCGCGATGGTGAGCTTGAGCCCAGGCAGCAGAATAACGATGCTCGCCAGGGTGATGGTGAACGCCGCCGTATGGGGGATGTAGTGGGCCGCCATGACCCCACCGAAACCCGCCAAGGTCGCGGCCAAGAGCACCAATACTTGCGAGAGGTTCGGACGCTTAGCGGTCCAGACCGCAAGAGAAGAAATGAGCAAGCCGAGCGCCGCCGCCAGCAGCATTTCCCGCCACCCACCCCCAAAGAATCGCGCGGCGGTGGCGCTGGACAGCCCAAAGCTCGCCACCACCGCCGCCTTGCCGAAACTGGGCGGATCCGTCACCACAGCGCGCACCTTTGTGGCCGCTTCCTCAATAGGTAGGTGCCCATCCGCGACTTGTTTGACAATGGCCTGGATGCGCACGAGTTTTTCGAGATTGGTTTCCCCGGGCTCCGCCCGCACCATAAAGACTTCCCGGCCCCCATTGACGCCGTCGCTGCGAAGCTCCGCAAAAAAAGCCGTGGGGTGGGCCAAGAAATGGCCCTGCAATCCAAGCGATGAAACGACCCTTTCCATCACCTCTTCAAACCGATGAGCTGGCGTCCCAAAGCTATGCAGCGCCTTGCCTAGCTCCAGGCAGAAGGCGATGCGCGAATCCGTGGACAGGGATTCGGCCGAGGGAAAGCCGTCAGGCGGAAGCATGGATTCCATAGTGAGGCGCGCAGGCCTCTTTGTCAGTCAGCTTGAAAGGCACGGAGTATTTTGTCGTCTTGTGGTTCGGTTCAGTGAGTGATACCAAGTCGCGTTCAAAAAAATAGCCGCAGATTCCGCAGATGAAAACCCACAGGTCCACAGATTGCACCGATTCACACAGATTTTTAAATGCGGGATCGCCAGAACTCCACCGCCCCTGATTCGTGGCCAAAATTGTTTCGCGGGGCGCACTGCACTGCTAATCTTCAACTTCTTGTTTTTCGCGAAAAAGCTGACCAATCAGTAATGTAAGTCTGTGAAAAGATTTACCGCCAAGAACGCCAGATTTCACTTTGTCTCGCGTATCCCCGAAGGGGATGCCGAGAAGAACGCCAAGAGACTCATCATGTGCGAGCTTCGCGGATGAAATTCAGGTGGTCTGGCGGTGGACTCACGCCTTGGTGTGATCCACGCCAGACCACCTGAATTTGC
>JAYVXV010000127.1:0-20553 GCA_043784905.1 Holophagaceae bacterium
GCACCTACACCACAAGGATCCCCCAAGGTGATGGCGATACGGGGTCGGCGCACGGGCAACGGGGACGCCGGGGGCGCCGATGGCGGTGTGGGCGTCGAGGAAACTGGGATCAAAGGGTTTTCTTCCAGATCATTCTTCCAGCTCAATCGTAGAGTGGAATATCCACGTCGGGTGAAGTTGACTCCTCTTTCTTCGAGCTGCCTTTCCGCCGGATACGAGGCTCTTCATCCTGTTTGTAGATGTATTTGATGTTGTGCTTGGGCACCAGGACATTGGGTTCTTTGAGCCGATTGATCTTCAAACAGTGCTTGTCATACCACTCGATGACTCCCCGGAGTTTTTCGTCGTCCTGCAACACGATGACCATGGGCGTTTTGGTCTGCATTTGTTTCAGGTAATAGAAACTCTCCGCGTTGGTCTGCTCAGGAGGCGCGATCTTGCGCCGGGGGCTGCCAAACCCTTGGGGTGCCAGCGGCGCATTCGGATCAATGGCCGTGACAGCACCGTCAGGCTGGATCATGGTCGGCGTCGGTGTCAGAAGCGTCTGAGCTCCTCCGGGGTTGGTGGCCGACGCGCCGCGACCGATCTTCTCCTTGATTTCGTTCATATTGGGGCGAATCAGTTTGCGGTTCATGGCGTGTCCTGGATCAGCGGGGAGTCCTTCGGTTCCAGCCAGCACCTGAGGCACTGGAAGCAGAGATGGGCCAAGCGCTGGGGAATGGCCCTCAATTTGGCAGCTCTGACGTGATCCCGCAAGGAAGGTTCACCAAGTGTATGGGGGAATGGGGTGGAAGGTTTAGGCCCCGTTGTGGATTGGGCAGCGTTCTTCTGCCCAATCCGCTACGGGGCCTTATGCCGGACGCAGTCCGGCGCGATGGGTGGTGCTTTGAGAAAAGTCGAAGGGCGGCAGCGTTCTTCTGCCCAATCCGCTACGGGGCCTAAACCCAGGGGCATAAAGAGCCCTAACCGAATCGCCAGAAAAACGCTGGCGATTCACTAAGGCCTCTTAATGCCGGACGCAGTCCGGCGCGATGGATGGTGCTCCGAGCAAAGTCGAAGGGCATTTCGGTCCCTTCTGCAAGGCACCCTGGAACCGGGGGAAAACGACCCTCTAGGCTCCCGCCGGTATGCCCCCGTTATCTTGCGGCGATTGCCCCGGCCAGATCGGCACTTTAAGGGTCACAAGGGTTCCGAATTTTGGCTGACTCTGGACCCGGATATCCCAACCCATCTGCTGGACAAACTGGAAAACAAGACTCATCCCCAGCCCCGTACCTTCTCGGAATGTGCTTGAAAAGGGGACGAAAAGGGTTCGCAGTTGCTCGGCATCCATGCCACACCCGTTGTCCCGCAATTGCGCCATCAGGTGCTCGCCCGTTTGTTCAAAATCCAAGTGGACATTAGGATCAACGGTGTCAACGGTGTCCTCCATGTCCTCGACGGCTTTTCTGGCATTGGTCAATAAATTGGTGAAGACCTGGTGCGCGCAAAGTGGGTCAGCGCTGATCCAGATAGGAGGAACCGGTGCCATCCCCAGATGCAAACCTGCTGCCCGTGGATCGGTCTCCCAACTTGACCGAATCCCTTCAATTAGATCTGGGAGAAAAACACGTCTCAGTTGGACCGGTTTGGGTCGAGTGAAATCCAAAAATTTGGTAAGGATGGCGCTGACCCGATCCGATTCTCGTCCCAGGATTCCGAGGGCCCGGTCGTTCTTGGCCGTGGCGGGAGTCGCCGTAGAAATTTGACTTTCGCCTTTCAGAATCTGAACGCAGCCCAGGATGGAAGCCAAAGGATTTCGAAGTTCATGGGCGAGTCCTGCAGAAAGCTCTCCGATGGCCGCCAGTCGTTCGCTCAGACGGGTGCGGTCCTCCAGGGCCTTGAGTTCGGTCAGGTCCTGGAAAAGTAGCAGGTGGCCCGTCTGATGACTTTCGGCGTCTCGCAGGGGAGCGACGTTGCCACCGTAGATCCGCCAGGTGCCATTGGGCGCGATGTAGCTGCCTTCAAATCGCTGATCCCGGGGAAGAATCTCCTGATGGTTTAAATCCACCGGAATGATCGCGCCAATATCCCTGCCGGCGGGCAAGGTCCGCTGAAGAATGCCCTCAGCGGCAGGGTTGGCAGAGGTAATAAGGCCTTCCAGATCCGTGGTAATGAGCCCCGAAACCATGGATTCCACCACGCGGCGATAGAGCGCGGAAAGGTCGTCGGCCTTGGCTTCAGACGCCTGCAGTGTCAGTCGTAGCCCTTCGAGATTGCGTCGAATCAGGACGACAATCAGCGTGGCAGCCGTGATCTCGAGCATCGCGAAAGCCAAGATCCACTGTGCGATATCCAAATCCATCGGCGTCCCGGAATGGCCGAAAGGCGGCAGGATTCCAGCGCCGAATAAAAGAAAACTCGTGATGTGGATGATGGCCGCGATGGAGCCCACCACTACGATTTCGGCGGTGCTTAGGTAAAAGGCCGACGAAAGCACGGGGAAAATATAGAGGGTTGCGAATCGCTCCTGATCCACGCCCTGAAAAGCGATGAGCAGGGCTACCAGGGCGATGTCCAGGCCGAGATTGATGCGGATCTGGGGTAGCGAGGACGGCGTTGCGAACGGTGTCCGGCCTTGGTTCAAGGACCGCTGCACCTCCCAGAGGGCCTCAATGAAAAAGAGGCAGATCAGCAACAGGTAGGCATCCTCGCTTGCCACGGCCCGACCTATATCTGGTGGGAAAGCCAGATGCAGGACCAGAAGGCCGAAACTCGTGGAGAGCCGGAAAGCCAAGGGCAGGAATGGCGGTGCGGTGGCCCCTTGGGAGGATTGATTCGATAGGCGCTGAAGCATGGCTCCAGAATGCATCAGGCAGTGTTCTGTTCAAGCCTTTGAAATACCCCCTAAGCCGCCGTCCAAAAATAAGCATTTCGTCTCAGCGGAGAGAGCGGCATAGGGGGCCGTAACAAAATAACCCAAAAATCATTGGATATTTCGTAATGGCCCTAACACTTGGCCAGCGTTCTGGTCATCCTTTTGGGTATGGTTCCTCATCTCGCCCCCATTCAACCTCTTCCATCGCTCCGAAGTGCTGGAATGCGGCAAACGCCGCAACGAGAAGGCATCCTGAAAGTGTTACAGGAGTCCGACCGTCCGTTGACGGTGGAAGAAATTCTGGATCGCATGATAGGACACCGTTCGGGGCTGCCTACGATCTATCGAAATCTGGAGCGTTTCGTTCAAGAAGGCTGGGCGGAAAATATCCTTGGGAATGATCAGGTCATGCGCTTTGTGCGCTGTACATCGAGACACCACCACCACCACATCCAGTGTGAGAAATGCGGGCGCATGGTTGAAGTGGACGCATGCGCGGTGCAGGAAACCATTAGTCACCTTGAGAAGCTTTCGGGCTTCCGGATCACCCGCCACCAGCTGATGCTATTCGGGCACTGCGCAGCTTGCCAAACGGTCGGCCAAACATCGGAGAAAAAGCATTGACGCCATTCTCCGGCTTGATAAGATCTAGGGATCATGCGGGTGTAACTCAGTGGTAGAGTGCAACCTTGCCAAGGTTGAAGTCGTGGGTTCAAATCCCATCACCCGCTCCAACGCCGGGCCGCGCAAGCGGCCCGAGTCGTCTAAACTAAAAGCAAGGCGCCGTAGCCAAGTGGTAAGGCCGCGGACTGCAAATCCGCTATCCATCGGTTCGATTCCGATCGGCGCCTCCAAATAAATGGCCCCGCAAGGGGCCTTCACCATTCGCGCAGATCGGAGTCGAATCACGAATGGCGGTGTGGTTCAGACCGAGGTGATCCAACCGCCACCCATGACCTCTTGACCTCGATAGAAAACCACCGCTTGGCCGGGTGCGATGGCCCGTTGGGGCTCAGCGAAGGCTACTTTCGCGCGGCCATCTTCGAGCGGAATCAGGATGGCTTCGGCTTCGGCGCTTCGGCTGCGGATCTTCGCGGCGCAGGGTAGGGGATGACTGGGGGTTGGGCCGCACCAGCTCAGTTCGCGCACGAATAATTCGGTTCCGAAAAGATCGGCGTCGTCTCCGACCCAAACGGTATTGGTATCACGCTCTACCTTCAGCACGTAAAGCGGCGTGGGATGGGAAATGCCCAGTCCTTTCCGCTGTCCCACGGTGTAACGCCAGTACCCATCGTGGGTGCCGAGAATTTTTCCGTCCATATGGCGAATGGGACCCGTGCCCACTTGAGGATCTAGGCCCGCGGATTCGATGTAGCTGTCATATCGTTTTTGTGTGACGAAACAAATCTCCTGACTTTCAGGCTTCTCTGCGAGGTGCAGGCCGAGATCCCGGCCCATCTGACGCACGTCAGATTTTGTGAACTCAGAGAGCGGGAACAGGGTGCGGGCCATGGTTTCCTGCGTGTGGCTGAAGAGAAAATAGCTTTGGTCTTTGGCTTCATCCGTTGCCTTGAGCAGATGGAAGCCAGCTTTGTCATGGGTGATTTGCGCATAGTGCCCCGTGGCCACGAAGGCCGCACCCAAGGCATCCGCGCGCTCCAGCAGGGTTCTGAACTTGACGTGCTGGTTGCAGCGAATGCAGGGACTTGGTGTTTCCCCAGCGAGATAGCCTTCGACGAATTCATCAATGACGGTGTGCTTGAACCGCTCCTCAAAATCCACGACGTAATGGGGGAACCCCATCTCGTAAGCCACGCGGCGCGCATCCTGAAAATCATCCAGGGTGCAACATTTCCCTTCGGTTTCCGCCGTGGTTCCGCCCTTGGTTTTATCGAAGAGCTGCATGGAAACGCCGATGACCTGGAACCCACCGCGATGGAGCAGGGCCGCCATAACCGAACTGTCCACGCCGCCGGACATGGCCGCCACCACCCTAGCGCCAGGCTTCAATAATGGATGGCGAGCCAATTCCTTGAGCGCCCTGGCCACCAGCGGGGAATCCGTGTTGTAGGTCATCGTTGTTTCCCTGGTGAACTCGTGAAGGAAAGTAATGACTCGTTGCCTTTGTGCTCTTGCACGGTGCTGCATACATCCATGCAATCTCCGCAGTTGAAACAACCATCGCTGAAGCCCAGCACCAATTCATCACTGCGCGGGTCGAGGTCCACAAAACAGGCATTCAAGCAAGCCTGGCATCCCCCACAGGCATCGAGAGATTCCGGCAAATATCTGGGGCGAAGAATCTGGTTCTCCGGGGCAGTGGTGGCCACCATCGCCTGGCCCATCCCGTAGATGCAGACCATGCGGCAAAAATGAAATCGAACCGCGAATCCAGCGAGGCAGGAAATGACCCATGTCAGTGCGATCCAAGCTAAAAGCGAGGTCTGCAAGGTGCCGCCCTGGCCCCAATGCGTACTGAAAACGGATTGAAGGATCTGGTCCGGAGGTATCAAGTACGCCGCTAGGCTCATCGCCAGCAATACGGGTGCAATCAGCAATGTGGCCCAAGCCGCAGCCCGAAGGCCCCATTTATGGAAAAGCGAGCGACGCATCCAAGCAGCCACTATTCGATGGGTGCCTTTCCAAATAGCGGTACGCAATCCGTCAAAGAGTTCCACTGAACTGCCGTAGGGGCAGGCCCATCCGCAGAAGACCCGACCCTTGAAATAGGTCAGGAACGCGATGCCCCAGACAATAACGACTAGTGGCACGATGAGACCCAAAACAAAGGGGAATTCCATCGGATACCTGTGACCGAAATAAATCACACTGGGCCCTTCGACCTCAACGCGAACCACGTCAAGCCAGGGCAGCAGCGTCCAGAACAAAAGGAAGCCCACTTGAGTGAGCCGCCGAGACACGTGGAATCGCTTAGATTTTCTCGGATCAGACTTCGCCATAGCCTTTCAGGATAAGGCTGGACCAAGGATTGGCGAAGCCGGAATGCCCGATTTAAGTTCTTAATTTGTGAAGCCGATTGAGTCCGAACCCAGCGAAAAGCAGCAGCGGTGCGAGCACGCCTAAAGGCGCCGGGATTTCTCCGGATTTTGCGGCGCCAAGAAAAACCCCCTGAAGGCCCAGGAAAAGCAAGCCCGCCACCAGCCCGATCCCCAAGGATTGGCCCCGCCCGCTTCTTGCCGATGGGAAGGCCCACGACAACATAGCGATCACAAGACAGGGGCCCGCGAGCCAAGTCAAGAGCCGCGACCAAAGCAGCGTGGCTCGATTCGGGTCGGGCGCCCACCGTTGCCAGCGGATGAGGTCCTGCGTGGTGGTGGTGTCGGAATGATCTGATTCGCGTAAGGCGGCACTAGGAAACAATTCGTCGGCTTTTGGTCCTTCTACCAATCGGCTACCACCCCACGAGAGACCTTTGGAACGAGTCGCACCTGATTGCCAACGCAAAAGGATAGGGGCTTCTCCAGGGGATTTGAGGGGGAAACCCCAGCGCACAGCATCTTGCTGATACCAAAGCACGCCAGTGGAACCCAAATATAGCCAGTTGTTGATTGAAACTGATTGAATAGAGCGATTTAATATTTGCTTATAAAGTTTGTCAGATCTACTAAATGCAATGGGAGAAATCCAAATTTGGAGCGCGGCGGTCATCCCCAGGACCGAAAGCCAGGCCCACCGAGCGCGCCAAACCCATTGCATGAGACTAACCCCCCCCGCCCGCAAAGCGACCCACTCCTGGGCCTGGCAGGCTTGGGCCAGGGCGATGAGTGTTCCCAGCAGAAAGGCAATAGGAAGGGCGGTGCTTAAGAAGCTGGGGGTATTAAAGATCCAATATTTCACGAATACCCAAAGGCCTATGTGATTCTTCGCTAGATCCCCGGCCAAATTGGCATACTCAATCAACAGGTCCAACACCAGGAGGCTTCCAATAGTGCCCCCCCAGCTCCTGAGCCAGAGAGCTCGCGCCCACCGATCCAGAATGCCGGCGGTCTTCATAGCCTTCCCTGATGGTAAGAGATAGGTTTGTATCCACTCCATCAAAACTGAAACCCGAGTCCTGACTTGAATGAACCAGAGGGGTGTAGCTAGGTTGAATTTTTGTAGAATTTTAAGTTTTAAACTATTGGAAATATGAGGTTTAAGTTTTTGCTTTAAAAGCCAAAACCCCGCCATGAGAAATGCCCAGGGTAATAATAAGGATCCATAGAGTGCTTTATGGTCTGACTGTAAGATTCTATTTTCAAAGAGGGTATTCAAAAAATAGTAAACCAGAATGACTGCAAGGCTTTTCAGGATTGACCCACCGGAGTGAAACCTAGGGTGTCCCAACCCGAGGGCAATTCCCAAAAGAAGCAGCCCCATGGATGCAAAAGGTAGGCTAAATCGATGACTTAGCTCAACTTGAGCTGCCGGAGTGGATTTTCTGAAGAGAGTAGCGGTAGGTAAATATCTCAGCGGCGTTGGCGCCAAAAGTTTTGAATTGCCTGGAAAGTTAAATCGTAAATCTTGACTCTCTTGATTTAAATGAACCACACCCTGGCCCTGGATTTGATAAAGGCTCCCGTCTAATTTCTTAAGCTGAAGATCGAGAACTTGACTTCCATCGTCTTTGCGTTGGACTGCATAAGAGATGCTTTGGGCGACCATGTGCTGGATCCCATTGGACCCAACTTCCATGACGTGGACCTCGCCATTGGGTGCCATCCAAAGGGCTTGCCCCTGGGAGCCCGGAGGGAACCTCGGAGGTTGGCCGGTTCTTAAAAATCTCGATCTTGCCTCGTCTAACATTTGGGTGCGAATGACTTCTTGCAGATGACTGACGGCCGGAACCAGATAGTGACTGTTGAATCCCGCGATGGCCACGAGGAAAACGGACATTAGGAGAAAGGGTTTGATAAGGATTCGGCTGCCGATTCCGAGCCCCTGAGCGGCCACAAATTCGGATCGTTGGACCAATTGCTGAGTCCCCATGAGCCCACCAAGCACAGCAGCCATGGGGAGCACCAACATCAGGACTTCGGGCACCGCTAGCAAGACCAGGGGGAACAACCATTTGAATGAAGCCCCCAGGTTGAAAACATCCTCGGAGATGTGGACCAGTTCATTGGCCAGCAACAAGCCACCGTAAAAAACCACGCCTCCTGCGATGGGGGAGAGCCATCGTTGAAAGATGTAGCGGAAGAGGGTTTGTGGCATTTTATAGCTTTCGATAATGTATATTATGTAACCTATTATTCAAGCAAACTCAAATCACCTTGGCGCTAAGGAGATCATGTATATGAATGATGCCACATGGTTTAGAGTCACTTGTGACCAGGAGGAAGGTGATCTTTTTGTCATCCATGAGACTGGCCGCTTCGATGGCGAGCTTCTGTCTAGCGAGGCTTTGTGGAATTCGGCCGGTGATCAGATCTCTGGCCAATAGGTTGAGTGGATTCTTGGACTCGGATTGAGAACGTTCCAGGGCGCGCCGAATATCTCCGTCACTGATCACACCTACCAACTCCGGTCCATCGAACACAGTGGTCATTCCCAACTTCCCATTGGAGATGGCGTGAAGGGTATCAATGAATGAAGCACCTACCTGGACTTGAGCAAAATCAACGTGCATCAAATCTTCTATTTTCAATAGTTTTGCACCAAGACTGCCACCAGGATGCAGCTCGGCAAATCGCTCCGGGGTAAATCCTTTCTGCCCCATGAGGCAGGCCGAAAGAATATCTCCCCAGACCAATTGCAAAGTCGTGCTGGCCATGGGCGCCAAGTCAATGGGACAACCTTCTCCTTCAGGCATTTGGTATGAAAAACACCAACGGGCCTCAGTCGCAAGAGTGCTTTTGATATTCGATGTAATCGCTGCTATAGATATGCCTAATCTTGAAAAACTAGGTAATAATCTTAAAATCTCTTCACTCTCACCACTGTTGGAAAGCATGAGGACCATGTCCCCTGCGGCGATCATTCCTAGGTCACCATGGAGGGCTTCCCCTGGGTGTAAAAAGAAACTCGGGGTTCCGGTGGATGCCATCGTTGCGGCAATCTTTTGAGCCACCAATCCCGATTTGCCCATGCCACTGAGTACGACCCTACTTTTTCGAGAGGAAACCTGATCAACCCAATCAGCGACCCGTTCGGGGTCCCAATGCAATCCTAAATGTTCCAGGGCGCTGAGTGCGGCACCTACGACTCCCTGGCCAAGTTGGCGAGCTGAATCTGGCGAAAACCGTGATTTGATCGCATGTTCCAAGGGGCCACTCCACTAGGATCTCGATTTATGCTACCAGCCATTTTTCCGCTTTTCCCCCTATCCCGAGTGGTGTTGTTTCCGCACACCAGCCTGCCTCTGCATATCTTTGAACCACGTTACCGACAAATGATTTCCGACGTTCTTGATGGAGACCACCGGTTTGTAATGGTTCAAGCGAGAGATGAAGAAGCTTCTGATCCTCTCCCCCTCCACGAAGGGTTTTATTCGGTGGGAACCCTTGCGCGGATAACCCAGGCCGAAGCCCTGCCAGACGGCCGCTGGAACTTATTGGTGGAAGGCGAATGCGCCGTAAAAATTTCGAGTGAACTAGATGAACGGGTCTACCGACAAGCGTGGATCGAGCCTTTGGATTTCTCGGACTCCGATACCCTGACCGAGGGCTCACTGGCACCGATTCTCGATGACGTGATTGCCCGATTGGAGCAATTGAATGTCAAGATTCAGATCAATAAAGTGTTTGATATTCATACCAATATCCCCATGTTGTTGAATACTCTGGCGATGTTTTTGGACTTCCAGCCTTCAGAAAATCAGTTCCTGCTCGAATCTACTTCAGTCCGGGAACTGGCGGATCGCATGGGATTGCTAATGGCGTTCACGGGATCAGGACGAATACCTCCCAACTAGAAAGGTGGTTGTTTTGAAAGTGCTCCTGATTGAGGACGATTCGCGAGCCTCGCGCGCCATCGAGCGCGGGCTTGCGGAGCAGGGGTTTGTCGTGGAGGTGGCCCTCGATGGGGAGCAGGGGCTTTTTCTCGCCCGCACCGGGGCGCATGACTGCGTAATTCTCGATGTCATGCTTCCCAAGCTGGATGGCTTTACCCTGCTGGCTGAGTTAAGGGCTTCGGGCATCGAGACTCCAGTTGTTTTCTTGACGGCTCGAGATGCGCTGCCTGACCGCATCCGGGGGCTCGAGGCCGGTGGCGATTACTTGGTGAAGCCCTTTGCTTTCTCCGAACTGGTGCTCCGAATTCACAACCTTTTACGGCGGGGAAATCAGACGCCATCCAAATCCTGGTCCGTAGGGGATCTAACTTTGGACCCTGTTAAGCGTAAGGTCTACCGGGGATCTCACAGATTGGACCTGAGTGCCCAGGAATACGCACTCTTGGAATTGCTCATCCGAAACGCAGGCCACATTGTTGCCCGAACCAGAATCTCTGAAGAGCTTTGGAACATGGCCTTTGATGGCGATTCCAATGTCGTGGATGCCGCCGTCCGACGCCTGCGCCGCAAAGTAGACGATCCGTTTCCTGCAAAGCTCATTCATACCAAACGAGGCGTGGGGTACATGATCGAGGCACGGCATGGCTGAACCTCGACGGAACTCCCTGGTCATCCGGCTTTCAATGGCCTTCGCGATGGCGACGTTTTTGCTGGTAGGGCTCGGCTCAATCTATCTCTACCTTTCGCTCGCGCAATTTATTCGGAAAGAAGGAAACGATGAGCTGCGCCATGCGGTTTCGGCTGTGGTTCAGCGGCTCAATAGTGATGACGAGCTCCCAGACCGTGAACTGCTGGATGTGGAAGATCGCGTGTTGGTGCGGGTCACGGATGCCTCAGGACATGTACTTATCGAAACCGATGGCATGAGTCATATCGCGCCGCTACAAGCCTTTCCCCTTCCCCATGCATCTTGGTTATTTATGGAATTGCAAGGCCCGACTGGGGCGAAGGTCAAAACCTTAGCGGCGCAATATCGCAAGGGGTGGGTTCAAGTGGCCCGGGATCTCGGATACGAAGAACGATTGCTCGCAAAGTTTCGCAAGACCCTGTTCACCACCCTGAGCCTCACATCTTTGTTCGCGGCTCTCACCGGGTATTGGATGGCGAAACGAGGGCTTTCGTCCTTGAGCGATTTAGCGTTGCAGGCCGATTCAATCCACCCCGAAACCCTTGGTACCCGGCTGTCCCCGACTGGATTTCCGGTGGAATTAGAACCTCTCACCCATGCCCTAAATCGGACTTTGTCGCGTTTAGAGACAGCGTTTGCGGGTCTTTCGACGCTCAACGCAGACATGGCCCATGAGCTAAGAACCCCCCTTCATGCCTTGCGTCTGGAAACGGAAATCCTGCTGTCCCTGGAGAACCTTCCTGAATCCATGGAAGAGCGGCTGGCGGGCATGATAGAAACACTGGACCACATGGGCGCGATGATCGAGCAGATGCTGTTTCTCGCGAGGTCCGAAGACCCGGCGACCATCATCGAGCGCAATCCGTTGAACGTGAAAACGCTGCTGGACTCGGGAAAGGCCCCCTTTGAATCCCTCGCGGAGGAACGCGACATTTCCTTAGAAGTGACGGCTCCGGCAGATCTCAGGGTGTTCGCGGATGCGACGCTCTTAAGGCGAGCCCTGCACAACCTGCTGGCCAATGCCCTTCGCCATGCGCCCCCCAGGACGGTGGTGCGGCTCAATGGCCGAGCAGAAGACGACAAGGTGGTGCTACGGATTAGCGATGAGGGAACCGGTATCCCCGCAGCCTTTCTGGCTCAGCTCGGCCAACGTTTCATCCGGCCCGACGCATCCCGCAGCCGCGAAACGGGTGGAGCTGGCCTTGGTCTCGCCATCGTCCAAAGCATCCTCCGACTACACGGCGGCACCATGATCGTTCGGAGCGAGCAAGGCCAAGGAACCTCGGTGGACCTTATATTTCCTCAAATCTGACCAAATCGTCAGGCAGCGATCATCAAGAGATCAGGTTCATTCCGTAGGCTGGATTCATCAAGGAGTGCCAGCCATGGGTATTGCTTCAAGGGGGCTTGCCTCGAAGACTTTTGCCATCGGCGTTCTGACCTTAGTGTGCGCCTGCCACAAGCCCGTCCACACTCAGCTGGATCCCACGACCCATTTAGTATTCCTTCAACGAGATGAGCCTCCGGCCGACTCCGGTGATTTTTTGACAGATCTGCGATCCAGCGCTTGGCTTCGGAACCCTGAGATGGGAAAGTCTGAATCCGAAGTGGCTCAGGCCAGAGCGGCCATTCAGACGGCCGGAACCCGCCCCAATCCGAGTCTTCAACTGGGGTTTACCCGGGCCTCGGGTGTTCCCTCTCCCTGGACGCTTTCGCTTTCACCCACGTTCTTATTTGAGACCGCAGGCAAGCGGAATCTGCGCATCCATCTCGCGGAAATCCAAGAAAAGTCAGCGGAGCTGAAGCTCGCAGGGACCGCCTGGAATCTCCGGATGTCGGTGCATCGAGCCTGGATGGAGTGGCAAAAGGCCCGCGCCCTTCTTGCATTGTCCGAGGAAGAAACGCCCCTTCGGAAAGACCTGCTAGCCCTGCAGCAGCGGCGCTTTGATTTGGGTCAGGTGGGCAGCGTTGACTTAAACACATCTGCGTTGGAACTCAGGCAATTCGAGAATCGCCTAGCTTCGACACAGTTGGATCTTCGGAATGCAGAACTGAAATTAGCTCAAGCCGCAGGGCGTTCTCCCGATGCGTTAACGAAGCGCCTCGCACAGGCTCAAGCTCCGTTACTGAAAGATCCACCCCAACCCAATTATCCCAACGACGAGGCGCTGATTCATCGTTTGGATGTGCGCCAAGTGCTGCTGGATTGGGAGAGCAACGAGACCCGGCTGGATGATGAATGGGCTCACAAATACCCCAATGTGCAGTGGAGCCCCGGTTATGCCTGGGATCAAGGTGTCCGTAAATGGTCGCTGGGCCTCAGCCTGGAGCTTCCGGTCTTCGATCATCGCCAAGGTCCCATCGCTGAAATTCTCGCCAAGCGAAAATCGCTGGCGGCCGATCTTCGATTAAAGGAAAGCCAAGCCATCAACGATGTGGCCAAGGCCAAGGCCCGCTGGCAGCAAGCCGAATCAAGGCGCTTAGCCCTGCGGCAAGCGCAGGAACTCAGCGCATCGAAACTACAGCTTGCCACTCGGAGTTTCGAGTTAGGGATGAGCGACCGCAGCGTTTTGTTAAGTCAGCGGGTGGAAGCCCTCGCGATCCGCCTCCAGGCCTGGGAGGCCTGGGGTGAAGCCCAGAGCGCGCGGCTGGACGCGGAAGACGCATTTCAACGTTCCTTCGATATCGCTGAAAACCCCTTTGCTATGCCGGAAGGAAAGCCATGAGCACGATTATCCATCCCAACATCCGAAGGGTTTTGCTGGTCGTGGTTCTGCTGGCGGCCGTCGCCTTTGCGGTGAAGTCCGCGATGGCGCGTCACGAGGCCCTGGCGGCCCAGGAAGCCGCGCCTGTGCAGCCTCCCCGTGTCGAAGCCCTGCCCGGCGGCGGCGTGGTGGTGAAGCTCACCGCAGCCGAAATCCACTCGGTGGATTTGAAGGTCGAGGTCGTGTCTTCCAAGTCCGTAAAGGATCGTTTGCTCTTGCATGGCATCGTGATGGACCCCCTACCCTGGCTGGATCTGCAAGGAAAACTAAAGGCTGCGATGGCCCAAGCCAAAGCGGCCAAGGCCTCGGTCGAGGCCTCCCAGGCGGAGCTGGTCCGCATCCAATCGCTCCACGACGCGGATCGTGGAGCCTCCGAAAAAGCACTCCAAGAAATCCAGGCCAAGGTCAGCTCCGATGAGAGTGCCTTTCAGGTTGCATCCTTGGAAAGTCAGCGCCTGAGAGCTTCTTGGGCCCAGCAGGGCCCCATCGGTGCCTTAGAACCCCTGATCATTTTTCATGAAGTGATCGTTCGCATTGACCTGCCCTTTGGCTCCATCATTCCGATTGCGAAATCGCTTTCGGTAACCGAATCCAACGGCGCGGTCCTCAAAGGGCAAATCCTGGGCACCGCACCTGCGGCTTCCCCTTTGACTGGGGGGGTGGCGTTATTGGCGAGGTTGTCAGGCTCCGGCCTTCGCCCTGGAATGCCCGTGGATGCTTTCATGGACTCGCCGGAAACTTCAGGAAAAACAGATCGAATGGTCGTTCCGGAATCCGCGGTGCTTCATCAGGATGGCCTTCTGTGGGTCTACGTGGCCCGAGAAGACGGACGATTTGAGCGGAGGCCCATCCGTGTTGCCTTTCCGGTTGAGGGTGGGCTGGCCCTAGAAGGTGGCATCGAAAGGGGAGAAAAAGTGGTCACGCGGGGGGCGCAGACCCTCCTGGGTGAGGAACTACGGACCGCTGCCTCCCACGGTGACGATTGATGCTGGGCGCCATAGTTCGATCCTCTCTGCAACACCGCAAATGGGTGCTCTGCGCCGCAGTCGCGATCACAGGGTACGGCGTATTTCAAGCCTCCCGAACGCGGCTGGATGTCTTTCCTGAGTTCGCGCCGCCGGTGGTCACGATACAGACCGAAGCCCCCGGGCTCTCGCCCGAAGAAGTTGAACAACTGGTGACGGTGCCCGTAGAACAGGCCGTCAACGGTGTTGGCGGGCTTCAGAGCCTGCGATCCCAAAGCATTCAAGGACAGAGTTCCGTCAACGCGATTTTTCAGGATGGCGAGGATGTGCAAAGCGCCCGGCAACGCGTCAATGAGCGTCTGGCCACCGTCGCCACGCGGCTGCCCGTGGGCGTCCACGCGCCCATCATGGCGCCACTTACGTCGAGTATCAGCTTTATGTACGCCGTCGGTCTCACCGCGCCCACTTTGAATCCCATGGACCTGCGAGCCGCCGCGGACTGGGAACTGAAACCGCGTTTGCTGCAAATTCCTGGGGTGGCCAACGTCTCAGTCTACGGCGGCGGCATTCGGCAATTCCAGATCCAGATCATTCCAGGCCGAGTGCTGGCGCTGGGCATCACCCTGGACCAAGTGCTGCAAGCGGCGCGCAAATCCACGGGCGTTCGCGGCTCTGGATTCGTGGATTCCTCCAACCAGCGCATTCTGCTCAAGAGTGAAGGCCAGAGCCTCAGCCCGGCAGCCATCGCCAAGGTTCCGGTGGCGGAAAAAGATGGCGCGGTGCTGCGACTTGGCGACATCGCGAAGGTCGTTGAAGGTCCCGCGCCCGCCACCAGCGCCGCACAGATCAATGGAGAACCTGGTATCAGCCTGGAGATCTTTGAACAGCCCGGGGCCGACACCATTCAAGTAACAAGGGACATTGAGCGCGCCTTGGAAGAATTGCGCCCGGCTTTTCAGGGTCGCAGGATCGCCATAATCCCGAGGATGTTCCGGCCCGCAGGTTTCATCGAGACCTCCATTGGAAACGTTCGCCACGCGCTGTTGATCGGGGGGCTCCTGGTGATTCTGGTGCTGGTGGTTTTCCTGAGAAATTGGAAGACGGCCTTCATCTCACTAACCGCCATTCCGCTCTCCCTGTTGATGGCTACGGTTCTGCTCGAAAAAGCCGGCGCCAGCTTCAACACCATGACCCTGGGCGGTCTCGCCATCGCCCTGGGCGAGGTGGTGGATGATGCCGTCATTGACGTGGAAAACATCCTGCGCCGCCTGCGCCAAAACCGCGAGGCGGGCGATCCCAAATCAGCCTTTGACGTGGTGTTGGACGCCTCCATGGAAGTCCGCGGAGCCGTCGTCCACGCGACCTTGGTGGTGGCCCTCGTGATGCTGCCGGTATTGGCTTTGTCCGGGATTCAAGGAAAGCTTTTCGCGCCCCTGGGATGGGCTTACTTGCTGGCGGTGCTCGCCTCGCTATTGGTAGCGCTGACGGTGACCCCGGCCCTGACGTTGATGCTGCTTGGCAAAGGCAAACTGCCTGAAGAAGAACCCGCCAGCATCCGCGCCTTCAAGGTCCGTTACGGTCACCTTCTCAAAGCCCTAATGGCAGGTCCAAAAAGGTTGATGGTCGCGGCCATTGGTCTCGTGGTGCTGACACTCTGCACCCTTCCTTTTCTTCAGGGATCATTCTTGCCGTCCTTTCAAGAAGGCCATCTCCTCGTGCAGATGGTCATGCAGCCGGGGACTTCGCTCGATGAGAGCCAGCGCCTGGGCAAGCGCGTGACGGCCGCCATGAAACAGCTTCCCTTTGTGCAGCTCGTGGTAGAGCGTACGGGCCGTACCGAGGGTGGCGATGATCCGTGGGGGCCGCAATTCAGTGAGTTTGGCGTGGAGCTTTCGCCTGGCGCTGGCCCTGAAAGCAGCGCGGAACTCCGTCGCGTCGTTGGAGCGATTCCCGGCGCGAATTTCGCGGTGAAGACCTACTTAGGTGATCGCATTGATGAGGTTATTTCAGGGAGCGGCGCACAGGTCGTGGTGAAGTTGACCGGCCCGAATCTGGATCATTTGGAACAGGCCGCAGCAGATGTGAAAGGCACTTTGGAAAGGATCAAAGGCGCCGCAGATGTTGCTGTGGACACGCCGCCGGGCGTCCCGCAATGGACTTTGCGTTTGAAATCTGAATCCGCCGCCCGATTTGGAATGGCGCCAGTGGATGTCTTGGATGCGGTGCAAGTGGCATTTCAAGGCCTGCCGGTGGCCCAGATTTTTCAGGGCAATCAATCCATTGATGTGGCCGTGACGTTGGATCCATCATCGAGAAAACGCCCCGAACAAATCGCGGCGCTTATGGTGCAGACGCCCACAGGGCGCAGTATTCCGCTTTCAGCGCTGATGGAGGTTGTTCCGGGGACGGGTCGCTACGCAGTGCAGCACGAAGGTGGCATTCGCACCACGCTGGTGACTTGCAATGTGACGGGTCGTGATCTCAGGAGCTTTGTGGCCGAGGCTGACAAGGCTGTTCGCAACCGCTTGAAATCATTGCCGGACGTGACCCCCCATTTCGCGGGCGTCCTCGACGCGCAAAACCAAGCCCAGTGGGAGTTAGGGCTCCATACAATCTTGGCGATCATGGGTGTTTTGCTCGTCCTCAGCACTGCTTTCAAAAACCATCGCAACCTCATTTTGGTGATGGCCAACCTGCCATTTGCCATGGTGGGTGGCCTTCTAGCGGTGTTCTTCCATGGGGGATGGGTGAACCTCGGTTCGCTGGTGGGCTTTGTCACTCTTTTCGGAATCACCACGCGCAACAGCATCATGCTTGTGTCCCATTGCGAACATTTGGTGCTGGTGGAGGGGCTGCCCTGGAACGCCGAAACCGCAAGACAGGCGGCCACGGAGCGGCTGGTGCCGATCCTCATGACGGCGCTGGTGACGGGTCTTGCACTGCTCCCCTTGGCCTGGGGCGCCGACGCGCCCGGACGCGAAATCGAAGGCCCCATGGCCATCGTCATTTTGGGTGGACTGCTTTCTTCTACGCTGCTCAACCTCTTGCTGCTCCCCACGCTGGTCCAGCGCTACGGCCAATTTGGCGCTGGGCACAGCCCTTCTTCCAACGCATCATTTCAGCCTAAGGAGGCTTGAATGCTCTTCCTTTTCCCCCCCTCGCATGTTGAACAAGCACCTCAAAAAAATCCTCATAAAGAACTTGGGATTGTTTTGGAAGCCCTGGAAGGCGTGACTGAATCCCTGACCGATGGCAAGCCCGCCCAACAGCCCAAGGCACAGATCTCCGCGCTCCAAGCCTGGGAGAAACACAAAGCCACGCTTATGCCGGGCATGAATTCCGAGACCCTGGCCAAATTAAAGAAAGCCTTCGCGGATGTAAAATCAAGGTCTGGCAACGAAGCAGCGGAAGCGGCCTTGGATGCCTCAGACTTGCTCGCAGCGGGCCTTCCCGATAACCGCAACAGCCGTCTTGGTGCCGCAGATCGTGCCTCCATGCGTGCCTGGATTCGCGTTGCGACCGGAAGATGGGATGCCATCCCAGACCTTCCGGCCGCCTTCAAACGTTTCATCGAGCAGGATAAAAAGGCCTACGGAAAAACGATCGCAAATATCGAAACCAACCTCGCGGCCTTCCGTGCGGGTGTAGTCGCAAAAGATGCATCCCGTAGCCAAAAGGCCGCAGCGGAATTACTGGAGCTGGTGGATGAGTTGGAGAAGCCAGCGGCAAAATAATACGGATTCGCATTTGAGGAATAAAGATGCCTCACCACAGAGGCACAGAGAACACAGAGTCAGCCCCGGCTGATGACTGAGAGGTAATGCTCACCATCCTTTAGCGTCAAGGAATGTCTTCGCGCTTGTTTAGCAGTTCTCGGTGTCCTCTGTGCCTCTGTGGTGAAATGTCTTTAAAATCGCAACTTGGGATCAAGCCCGTTTTCTGGTGGCCCCACAGGGATTCGAACCCTGGACCAAGCGGTTATGAGCCGCCAGCTCTGACCGCTGAGCTATAGGGCCGTAGACAGTGTAACGGCGCGGGGTTCGGGCATGCCAGGGTTGAGTTTAGGAACCGTGTCAAAAGAACCAGTGCAGTTCTGGTTATTTTGCTACGGCTCTTTATGCCGGACGAAGTCCGGCGCGATGGTTGATGCTCTGAAACAATATCGAAAGTGCAACGGCTTGATGGCCCTTGCGCCTTGAAAATGAGATGATCGGCGTTTGCAAAGGATGCCTGATGCGCGTTGCTCTCCTTTCCCTTCTCCTTGCTTTGCCATTAGCGGCGGGTTCGACCCCGGTAAAAACGCCTCTGAAAACGTCGGCCAAACCGCAAGTGAAGTTCACGACCAATCTTGGAGCCTTCACGTTAGAACTGGAGCCCCAGGCCGCGCCCAAGACGGTGGCGAATTTCATGAACTATGTTCACAAGGGTTTTTACAAAGGCACGACCTTTCATCGCGTCATCAGCTCGTTCATGATTCAGGGCGGCGCTTTTTCTGCGGACATGAAGGAAAAATCTGGAGATGCACCCATCGCGAACGAGGCCAAAGTAGCCATTGATGCGGGTCTGCATAACACTCGCGGCACCATCGCCATGGCCCGCACGAATGATCCCAACAGCGCCTCCAGTCAGTTTTTTATCAACGTGGAAGACAACTCCTCCAAGCTGGATGCACCAAGGCCCGACGGCTGGGGCTATTGTGTTTTCGGCCACGTGGTCCAAGGAATGGAGACCGTGGACAAAATCAAGGCCGTGCCCACGCATCAGATGCAGGTCCAACACCCGCAAGCCGGAATGGTGCCTATGGGCGACGTGCCTGTAACCCCCGTCGTCATCACCGATGTGCAAGAAGTGAAGGCAAGTGCTTCTGGTAAAAAGCCCAACCAGAAGAAGGCCAAGAAGGCCGCCTGATGACCTCTTTCGGCACACCCCTTTCGCCTTCCGCCACTCGGGTCCTATTGTTGGGATCCGGTGAGCTGGGCAAGGAGGTCGCCATCGAATTGCAGCGACTGGGCTGCGAAGTTATCGCCTGTGACCGGTACCCAAACGCGCCCGCCATGCAGGTGGCGCATCGCAGCCATGTGTTCTCCATGCTCGATGGAGAAGCCCTGCGCCGCGTCATCGCCGAAGAAAAGCCAGATCTCGTGGTCCCGGAAATTGAGGCCATCGCCACGGATGTTTTGGTGGAGTTAGAAGCTGCGGGTCAACGGGTTGTCCCCACCGCTCGCGCCGCGAAATTGACCATGAATCGCGAGGGTATCCGACGTCTGGTGGCCGAAGAATTAGGCCTGCCTACTTCGCCGTACCGATTCGTGGAAACGCCGGAAGAACTCCGTATAGCCGTGCTGGGCCTGGGTTTTCCCTGTGTCCTAAAGCCACTCATGTCCAGCTCGGGCAAAGGGCAAAGTGTGGTCCGGTCCGAATCGGATCTCGGCCCTGCGTGGGAATTGGCGCAAGCCGACGGCCGCGCCGGAGCGGGCCGCTGCATTGTGGAAGGCTTCGTCAAATTCGATTTCGAGATCACGCTTTTAACTGTTAGCTCAGTGAGTGGTCTCCAGTGCTGTCAGCCCATCGGCCATGTCCAAGTTGATGGCGACTATCGCGAATCCTGGCAGCCCATGCCCATGACCCCCAAGGCCTGGGACCAGGCCCAGTTGCTGGCCTGGACGGTGGTTCGGAGCCTTGGCGGATATGGGATTTTTGGCGTGGAATTATTCGTGAAGGGCGATGAAGTTCTTTTCAGCGAGGTGAGTCCCCGGCCCCACGATACGGGGCTGGTCACGCTCGGAAGCCAGAACTATAGCGAATTCGCGCTTCATGCCCGCGCCATTCTGGGCCTACCGGTACCCGCGATTCACTTGCTGCGGCCTTCTGCCAGCGTGCCCTTACTCGGTGAGGGAAACGGCATCCCTCGGTTCGAGGGATTGGTCCAAGCCATGGCCATTCCCGAAAGCCAGGTGCGACTTTTCGGCAAACCCATCTGCGAAGGCCATCGCCGTCTGGCCGTCGCCATTGCATCGGCCGACACGGTAGAGGAAGCCCGCAGGCGCGCCCAGGCTATGGCGTCGTGCGTCCAGATTTATTTGGATTAGTCTTATTCCGGGCATGGTTCCGTTGAATTCGGATTTTGCAGTTGTCATTGTTCCAGGCCGCTTCAGGCCTCGGACATCAGGCCTCGTTGTCGTGGGTCGCTATCGCATGCATGTGTGCAAGATGGCTCATCCAAAATCAACAACGAAGCCTGATGCCAGAGGCCTGATGCCTTCTGACCATGAGCACAAACGCAAAATCCGGGATTAATACCCGTTAGGGTGGAAGGAGCTGTAACT
>JAYVXV010000128.1:0-6906 GCA_043784905.1 Holophagaceae bacterium
AGAAGGCATCAGGCCTCTGGCTTCAGGCTTCGTTGTTGATTTTGGAAGGGCCATCTTGCACACATGCATGCGATAGCGACCCACGACAACGAGGCCTGATGTCCGAAGCCTGAAACGGCCTGGAACAATGACAACTGCAGAATCCGGGTTCAAAAGAATAGAACCACCAAGGCACGAAGAGACCCATCTTGTGCCAGCTTCGCAGATGAAATTTAGGCGGTCTGGCGGCGGACTCACGCCTTGGTGCCCAAGGGTATAACGGGCCCTAACTGAACCGCCAGAAAAGCACTGGCGATTCCGTAAGGGTCCCTAATGTGGTCCACGCCAGACCGCCTGAACTTGCGGGCCTTCGGCCGAAGGCGCTACGCGCCTCGCGAAGCGATTTTGGGCAGGAATCATTGGTGATGGAGCTGCGTGCCTTCTTCGTGTCTTGGTGGTGAGTTTTTATCTTTTGAACGCGAATCAGTATCAGGACTCAGGACTTGAGATCTAGGACTCAAACCGTCGGACATTCCACGATCATCCGAGGTTCGGTGAAAGATTCCATGGCCCAACGGGGGCCTTCGAGACCTTGGCCCGAGGCTCCCAGGCCTCCGAAGGGTGCGGCGTCCAGTCGAAAGGTCGGTGGCAAATCGAACAACACACAGCCAGCGATAAGTTTGTTTTCGGCTAGCCGCTGATGGGCTGAATTCCGGGTGTAGACCGAAGCCCTCAGACCAAATCGCGTAGCGGCGGCGCGATCTAATCCATCTTCAAAACTCGATACCTTGGTCAAAACGGTAACGGGGCCGAAGAGTTCCTCGCATTGGAGCGGATCGCTTTCAGGAACCCCAGAAAGGATGGCGGGCGGCAACAGGGCGCCCCGACGCTCGCCGCGCAGCATCACCACCGCTCCCGCTTGAATGGCACGATCCAAAGACGCATCCAATCGTGCCGCGATGGCCTCATCAATAAGCGGCCCAACCACGGTCGTTTCATTCATTGGGTCGCCACAGGGCAAGGCTTTCACGGCATCCACAAAGGCCGATCCGAATAAATCCCACAACGATGCATGGACGTAGATGCGCTGGGCCTTGCAGCAGCTTTGTCCCGCCGCCGCAACCGCAGCAAGGGCCAAGGCTTTCGCTGCATTCACGACATCAAGCCCTTCATCCAACACCACTGCGGCATTTCCGCCCAATTCGAGAATGAGGGGCTTGCCACCGAGAATCGTCTTCAAGTGCATCCCCACGCGCTCACTGCCAGTGAAACTTACGACCTTGATGCGCTCATCAATCGCCAGGGCTTCGGCTTCCGTAGGCGGAACATCAACCATCTGAAGCAGGTGCTCGGGTGCACCCAGTTCCAATCGCGCCGCCTCAAAACTGTTGAAGAGAAGTTGGGAGGTTCGCGGCGCCTGGGGGCAAGGTTTCCAGATGCAACTGCAGCCCACTCCGAGGGCCGGGACAAGCTTGTGCAAAGCCAAATTCACCGGGAAATTGAAGGGCGTGATGGCCAGAACCGGTCCCCGTGGAATGCGCTGTAGACGCGCCCTACAGCCTTCCGCGCCGGTCATCAAATCGTAGGCGACGGCCTCTTCACCAAAGGTAGCGATGGCCTCCAGCGTGGCCTGAAAGGTGGCGGTGCCACGCTGGACTTCGCCCCGGGAAAGCGTGATGGGCTTGCCGGTTTCGATCGTGAGCAACCGTGCTAGATCATCTACGCTGACAAGATAATGCGCCTGCCACCGCTGAAGTAGCGTTCGGCGGGTCCAACGAGATGCGGTGCGCCAAGCCTCGAAAGCGCGGGTCGAATTGCGCGCAACGCTTTCGAGGCTAAGGGACACGCTCACGGGACCAGCTTCCTTTGCTCGGCTTCCAGGGCGGCTTTCACGCGGGTGGCTTGGGCTTCAAATTCAACGAGCAGCGGGACAACCCCATCTAATTGCTCCATTCGTCCAGCATCCTCGAAGCGCTGGCAGAGCGCCTGAAGGGTGTAGGCGCCGAGGCTCGCGGAAGTACTTTTCAGCATGTGCGCGATTCGGAACACGCTGGGGGCATCCCCCTCCCGCGCCGCCCTAACCAGCCCATCCAAGCGGTTCGGCAACTGCTCAAGA
This sequence comes from Holophagaceae bacterium, assembly GCA_043784905.1. Classification (GTDB taxonomy): domain Bacteria; phylum Acidobacteriota; class Holophagae; order Holophagales; family Holophagaceae; genus JANXPB01. Next base: position 2,096 of record JAYVXV010000128.1, read on the forward strand.
TAAATTTCGATGAGGTTCCCCAGCAGGCTGCCCCCGTCGTGGCCGTGAAACGGCCGTAGTTGGTCCAAAGCATTGGGGTCGAGGATGGGCATTTCCATAGGTTGCTAAACCTTATCCCGAAATCACCAGCGTGGGATCATCACCCATGGCCGATCCCATCCAAATCAACGAGCGCGTACAAGTGCCCGCCCGGGCTCAAAGCCTAAAAGCTGTTCGCAGCAGCGGGCCGGGCGGTCAGAACGTCAACAAGGTTTCCAGTAAGGCCGAGCTGCGCATTGATCTCTCTGCCATCGAGGGTTTGGACGAAGGCGCTTTGGCCCGTTTGCGTTTTCTCATCCGAAATCAAATGGACAGCGAAGGTCAATGGATCATCACCAGCGATCGGTTCCGCGATTTACCAAAGAACATTGATGACACCCGCGCCAAGGCCACCGCCGTCATCGCGAAAGCCCTTGAAGTACCCAAAGCCCGCCACAAGACGCGCCCCACGAAAGGCAGCCAAGAGCGGCGCATCGAGGCCAAGAAACGCACGGGTTCGGTGAAGGCCGGGCGCAAGGGTGCGTGGGATTGAGAGGTAGGCTTTTGGTTTTTAAGTTTTGGGCTTTAGCTGGTCTCAACTCACACCTCCAGTTCCGGCCAGATGGGTCAGCACAAGCTAAGGCCTAGAACCTAAAGCCGAAAGCCTTCTTCGTTGGAACTCGCTGCTTAACGCCAAAGACAGGGCATTGCATTCCGGTTCACGCGTTAAGCTTTCTCACCACCCCACAAGAATCCTCACGATCGCCGACCACGGACCGCGTTGATTTTTTCATGATCGTCTGCAAATCCGTCCTGAGAAAGGGAAAGCATCATGACCATCGGAACGAAAATGAAACCGAACGACGACCATCTCTTGTACCGCTGGGGTGCCGTGGTGGCCGCCTTGGTCGCACTGGTGGGGTTCGCCCGGACTTTCTACCTGAAGGCTTTTTTCGGCACGCCCGCGTTGTCTCGGCTGGTGCTTCTCCACGGAATCGTGATGACCCTTTGGGTCGCCCTTTACGTGGTACAGACCTGGTTGGTGGCCTCCCATCGAATTCACATCCATCGTCGCTTAGGCATCTTTGGGGCACTCTGGGCGGGCGTCGTGCTGGTTGTGGGAACGACCACAGGCATCGTCGCGGCCAAGCACGGTCACTCCCCCGGGCCACCCCCATTGATATTCCTGGTGGTTCCCCTGGGCGATATGGTGGTCTTCGGCGTGCTGGTGAGCGCCGCGCTCTGGCTGAGAAACAAGCGCGAGAGCCACCGGCGCCTGATGCTGCTGGCGACGCTCGGAATTCTCACCGCAGCCTTCGCCCGCATTCAACTGGGCTTCATCCAAAGCCACCTGCCCCTGACCGCCTTCCTGCTGACGGACTTCACGGTGCTGGCATTCGTGGCCTACGATTCAGTCAAACACCGCCGCCTGCATCCCGCCTTCGGCTGGGGCGGGTTATTGATCTTCGCATCCCTTCCCCTGCGTATTTGGCTGTCCGGCACTGGCGCGTGGATGCAGTTTGCCACTTGGCTGGTGAAGTAGGCCTGGGACTTGGGACTTGTTGCTCGTCCCTCACCCCTCGCCCCTCACCCGCTTCACTCCCGGTCGCCCTTCCGCACGCGGTCCATCTCGCGCTTGCTCTCGCGATCCTTCAGGGCTTCGCGCTTGTCGCCTTGCGTCTTGCCGCTGGCCAAGGCGATTTTCACTTTGATGTGGCCTTTTGGGTTCATGTAGATGGCCAGCGGAATGATGGTGAAACCCTTGCGAGTGGCGCGGGAAACGATTTTTTCGATCTCAGCACGGTGCAACAAGAGTTTGCGCGGACGAAGGGGATCGTGATTGGTCCAGGAGCCTTCTGCATAGGGCGAAATATTCGCCTGCTTCAGCCATAGCTCACCATTCTGCGCGTCCACATAGGCATCCTGCAGTTGCCCGTGTCCCCCGCGCAGGGATTTTACTTCGGTGCCCACCAAGGCAAGCCCCGCCTCCCACGTATCTTCAATGTGGTAGTCGTGAAAAGCCTTGCGATTGCGGACCAGATCTTCGGACATGGATCCAGTGTAAATGAATCAGGCTTCAGGCTTCAGGCTTCAGGCATCAGTCTTCATAGTTGATTTGTCTTTGAGCCGTTCGGCCCGACAAAATTTAAAGCGACCCTCAACAACGATGCTTGATGCCTGTTGCCTGAGACCCGAATGAACAGCCTATACTTTCGTCGCGCCGTCCATTAAGGAGTCCCGCCATGCGACTACGCTCATTTCTCGCCGCCGGAATCGTCTTCGTCGCGAAGGCTCAAACTTATGATCCCACCTTGATGGCAGGCCTGAAATGGCGCTGCATCGGGCCCTTTCGGGGTGGGCGGACCGTCGCGGTGAGCGGGATTCCAAAGCAGCCCAATGTCTTTTTCATGGCACCCAACAACGGCGGCGTGTGGAAGAGCGATGATTACGGACATACCTGGAAACCCATTTTCGATGATCAACCCACAGGCTCTATTGGGGCATTGGCGATCGCGCCCTCGAACCCCGACATCATCTACGTGGGCAGTGGTGAAGGCTTGCAGCGCCCGGATCTCAGCACCGGTGACGGCATCTACAAATCCGTGGACGGCGGTAAAACATGGTTGCACCTAGGCCTTCGCGACGGGCAACAAATCGGCAGCATCATCGTTGATCCGAAAAATCCGGATCGCCTGTTCGTGGCGGTGGTGGGCCATCCATACGGACCCAATGCCGAGCGAGGGGTGTTTCGTTCGACGGATGGAGGTACTACCTTTGACAAAATTCTGTACACGGATGAGAACACTGGCGCCGAATCATTGGCCTTTGACCCTTCGAATTCACAGATTATCTATGCGGATCTCTGGGCAGCTCGTCAGGCGCCCTGGGAGAATGGTGCCTTTAAGGGGCCCGGCAGCGGGCTCTACAAATCTGAGGACGGCGGCGCCACTTGGCATTCACTGGCCAAGGGGCTGCCCACCTTCGCTCAAGGGCTGGGTCGTATCGGTTTCGCCATCGCCCCAAGCGACTCCAAGCGGATGTATGCCCAAGTGGATGCAAAAGTTGGGGCGGGCACCTATCGGAGTGATGATGCGGGTGAATCCTGGACCTGCGTGAACCAGGAAGAACGCATCCATGGTCGAGGGGACGATTTCGCTGAAATCCGCGTGGACCCCAAAAATCGTGACCTCGTCTACGCCGCCAACACCAGCACCTACCGCTCGATGGATGGCGGCAAATCCTGGACCGCTATCAAGGGTGCTCCCGGAGGCGACGACTACCACACCATCTGGATCAACCCCGAGAATCCCCAAATTATCCTGCTGGGCTGCGATCAAGGTGCGACCTTGAGCGTCAACGGTGGCGCGACCTGGAGCAGTTGGTACAACCAGCCCACGGCGCAGTTCTACCACGTCATCACGGACAACCAATTCCCCTATCGCGTCTACGGCGGCCAGCAGGAAAGCGGCTCCGTGGGCATCCTCAGCCGCGGAAACCATGGCGCGATTTCCTTCCGCGACTGGCAGCCCGTGGGCGTCGAAGAGTATGGCTATGTGGCGCCTGATCCTTTGGACGCCAACATCATTTACGGTGTGGGCGCCGGTAAGGTTTCTCGCTTTGATTTCCGCACGGGCCAGACCCAGGATATTTCACCTGATCCGATAAAGGCCAAGACGCGCTACCTCCGCACCACACCCATCCTGTTCTCGCCCGTCGAGCCACAGACGCTATACGTTGCAGGTAACGTGCTGTTCAAGACAACCAACGGGGGCAGGAGCTGGGAAATCATCAGCCCCGATCTCTCTCGCACGGACCTTCCGACGCCGCCCAATGTGGGTGTCTACACAACAAGTGAAGCCGCAAAAATTCAGCGGCGCGGCGTCATTTACGCGTTGGCGCCCTCTCACAAGGACATCAATCATCTGTGGGCGGGCACCGATGACGGGCTTATTCATCGAACGCTCGATGGCGGGAAAACCTGGCAAAACATAACCCCTGCGGGCCTCGCGCCCTGGAGCAAGATTGCGCAATTGGAGGCTTCGCATTTCGATGAAGGCACTTGCTACGCCGCCGTGAACACGCTGCGCCTGGATGATCTGCGGCCCCACATCTATCGCACGAAGGATGGCGGGAAAAGCTGGCAGCACATCACCGAAGGTCTACCCAACGGCACCATCGTGAATACCGTGAAAGAAGATCCCGAGCGCAAAGGCCTGCTTTTCTCCGGAACCGAACAGGCGGTCTTCGTGAGCTTCGACCAGGGTGATCACTGGCAAAGCTTGCGTCAAAACATGCCCGCCACTTCCATCCGGGATCTGGTTATCCATGGGGACGATATCGTCGTGGGCACCCACGGGCGCTCGTTCTGGATCCTCGACAATATCAGTCCGTTGCGCCAACTCAACTCCGACGTTATGAAAAATCAAGCTTTCCTGTTTAAGCCTCAGATTGCCACCCGCGTGCGTTGGAACCTGAACACCGATACACCGTTGCCCCCCGAAGAGCCCACGGGCCAGAACCCCCCGGATGGGGCGGTGTTGGACTACTGGTTGATGGAAGACGCTAAGGTCATCTCCCTCGAAATTCTGGATGCAAAAGGCTCCCTCGTGCGGCGTTTTACCGGCCAAGACTCGATGGATCTCCTCCCCGAAAAAGAATTAAATGTTCCGACCTATTGGATGCGTGACCCTCGTTCTGTGGCCATGAAGGCCGGACACCACCGCTTTCTGTGGGATCTTCACCCATCGCCACCGACATCCCTAGAACACGAACCGCCCATCTCGGCCATTCCC
>JAYVXV010000129.1:0-2046 GCA_043784905.1 Holophagaceae bacterium
CTCATGCGGATCTGGCAGTTGGCCCGCACGAGCAGGGCTGACGCGCTGTTGGGGTCGGCCTTCAGAGCCTTGTTCACCGCCGCTATGGCCGCTTCGTAATCGGTATCAATGGGAGCACCCGTGACCTGGGCCTGGAACATGATGAGTGCTCGGCGCGTGGCTTCGGCCTCGAATAACTCGCGGGAGGATCTGGCAATCTGAAGGCCTTCGGCGTAGGCGCGGCCCGCCGTTTCCAGATCCAAATTCCCATCCGCGAGGCTTCCGGTGTTGAACCGCTTTTGCGCCCGTTCCACCAGGATATTGCCTTCAAGCAACAGGGCTTCAAAATGCCCCGGCAATTCTGCTTTGGCAGAATGAGTGTGCTCCAGGGCCGCATCGTAGCGGTCTTCCAACAGGGCCATTGCGGCCCGCAGCATTTCGGGTGTATGGCCCGGCAGATCGCCTTGAGCAGACGAGCTCGTGGCGATTTTTAGGAAATTCATGGCAGGGTCTCGCAGTTCCAACTCCAAAGCCTTGATGTGTGCTTCGCGCAGAGATTTGTTGGCCATGCCGCGGGCCTCGCCAAGGCCCCGCTGATAGAGTCGGCGATAGGTGTCCCCCAAGGCCAGGGCGACATCTCGCCCGCGATAACCCACCGCCCAGGCTTGGTCCAAATGAAGGCGGGCATTTTCAACATTGCCTAGGGATAGGAAACCGCTGCCCAGTGCGTAGTGGCCTGGGCCGGCGGCGCCTGAGCCCGCGTTCGCCATCTCCTTTTCGATTGAAGCCATATGCGCTTTGACTTGAGCTTGCGCGGCGCTTGTATCGTGCAAGGGAAGCAAAGCCTCGGTGCGCAGGCTGGACTCCATAGCTTGTACTTCTTGGCCGAGCCTCGCGGCCAGGACTACCTGGAGACGGGCTTGTTGGGCCGAGCGGAACCAGAGTCCCAGCAGCGCCAGCAGCACCAGGGCTGCGATGGCGCCCACGGCCGTAGCCGCCTTGTTTCTGCGCGCCAATTTATTGAGCCGTTGGGAAAGCGAATTTTTGGTGGCCAGGATGCTATCTCCATCGAGGAAACGTTGGAGATCTTCGGCTAGGGCCTTGGCGCTGTCGTAGCGGCGGGCGGGGGCCTTCTCCAGGCACTTCATGACGATGAGATCCAGCTCCGAGGGCAGCGCAGGATTCACGGATCGTGGCGTGGGCGGGTCTTCTTCGAGGGTGCGCCACAGCATGTCCATGATGTCAGAGCCCTCGAAAGGGATCCGTTTCGTCAGCAGTTCATAGAGCGTGGCGCCCAGGCTATAGACATCAGATCTTCGATCCAGACCGCTCTTTTCACCGCGTACCAACTCCGGCGGAAGATAGCCCGGAGTGCCCATGACCATGCCCGTTTGCGTGAGCCGGGGCGCTTCGGTTTCGCAGGCCAGGCCAAAATCCATGATGATCGGATGCCAGGCCTCGGCGCGGCGCTCCAGCATGATGTTGGAGGGTTTCACGTCGCGGTGAATGATGCCCATGCGATGAGCCTCATGCAACGCCAGTGATACGTCGCGAATGACGGTGACTTTTTGTTCCACTGTCAATTCGTCCTGCACTTTGTCGATCGCCTGACCATCAATGAATTGCATGGCGATGTAAGGGCGCCCTTCGACCTCGCCAACTTCATGGACGCGACAGACGTTGGGATGGTCAATGCGGGCCTGGGCCCTAGCCTCCTGTTGGAATCGCTCCAACAATCTGGGTGATTCAAAGATCAGGAATTTGATGGCCACCAGGCGGCCTAGCTTACGGTCCTTGGCGGCGTAGACCTTGCCCATCCCTCCGCTCCCGAGCAAGCGGATGAGTTCATAGCGAGGCCAATCTTTTATCGGCAAATCCGACCCATCTACGCCTTCGCGCACGCGGGCTTCGACCCCGTGAATCGTGGGCGATGGGCTTCGTCCTGGCGGTGGGATGGCTTTGGTGCTGCCTGGCTGCGGAGCGACCTTTGGGAGCGGCACCGTAATAGTCAGGAGCGTCGGCGAAAGATCGGTATTGGCGAAATTCTGAGGAGGTGCATCCAGGCGA
>JAYVXV010000130.1:0-2043 GCA_043784905.1 Holophagaceae bacterium
CTGGACCGCCTCCATTCTGGATTAGCCGTCGCCACAAAATAACTTTATCTTTGTGAAACCCGCCCGGCGTAAGGGGCCGTAATAAAATGCTCAGAAAAGCGCCGAGTGTTTCGTAACGGCTCCTTACTTCTCACTTTTTTTCGTCTCTCCCTTTTTCGCATCGGTGGCTTTCTGCTGCATCGGGTTCGGGGGGAATGGGGGGTTCTTCGTCAGGTTCAAGGACTGTGCAGCACCGATGTGGCGTGGGAAACTGTTGTTGCTGGAATCCACATCGGGGATTTCGTTGAATGGATCCAGGTCCACCGAGATCAACTGCTTTTCGGTGATGATTATTTTTGCGAAGTGCTCCTCGTTTTGTAGCCAAGCCTGAACGGGAATGCGTAGCACTTCGCTGCTGCCATCGGCGTAGCTGAGCTTGGCGATGATGGGCATGGGGAACTTACCCACGTTGTGAAAACTGATGCGGTAGATGGTCTGCTTGAAGTTCAAGGCTTCGCGTTCCTCGGGCGTCCACCCCTTCAGCATTCCCTCCAATTTCTGCCGATCCGAGGGCGTGACCGCATAGGGATCGAAGCTGCCATTGGTGTAGAAATCCTGAAGGCCCAGTCGCTTTTCTTCACCGCCTTCAGGGATGATCCCCTTGTCATGGGTGCGCGCAAAATTGGCGTCCTTTTTCTCGTCGGCCTCTTTCTGGCGCTGCTTTTGTTTGATGGGATCCAGGTCTGAAATGTGGAAAGCCTCGACGTTTTCCACCGCCAAATCCGGGGCGAGTGTCATGTAGAACCACCCACGCCAAAACCAGTCCAGATCCATGCCTGAGGCGTCGCCCATGGTACGGAAAAAATCTGAGGGTTGGGGCCGTTTGAATTTCCACCGGCGGGCATATTCCTTGAAAGAGAAATCAAACAGCTCACGACCCATGAGCGTTTCGCGAAGCATATCTAGGCCCGTGGCGGGCTTGGCATAAGCATTCAAACCGAAGTGTCGCACCGCCTCGCTCTGGGTCATGATGGGCGTGGCATCGGGGAATTTTAGATAGTCCACAATGCGCCGAGGAAGGTCCGTAGCGCCCGGAAAAGCGGGATCCCATTCACGCTCCGCCATGTGTTGCAAGAAGGTGTTAAAGCCCTCATCCATCCAGGACCATTGGCGCTCGTCGGTGTTCACAATCATGGGAAAAAAGTTGTGGCCCACTTCGTGGATCACGACGCCCACCAAGCCCAGCTTGGTGCGTTGGCTATAGGTGCCATCTTTTTCCGGTCGCGGGCCGTTGAAGCAAAGCATCGGATATTCCATGCCGCCACCGCCGCCGAGCCCCAGGCAGCTCGTCGCCACCGGGTAGGGATAGTCGAACGTGTAGCGCCCGTAGACCCGCAGTGTGTGGGCCACGGCGGCAGTGGAGTACTTATCCCACAGCGGCATTCCCTCTTTGGTGTAACCGCTTTGGGCGATCACGATTTTGTCGTTGAGCTTCACGCCTTGGGCATCCCAGATCAGGCGCTTACTGGTGTCCCAGGCAAAGTCGCGAACATTCATCGCTTTGAAATGCCAGGTCAATTCACCGCCTCCAGAAGGCCTGGATTCTGGCTTTCCGGCTTCTTCGGGGGTCGCGATGAAAATAGGTTTGTCGCTCTGTTTCGCCTTTTCCAGCCGGTCCCGCTGAGCTTGCGTGAGCACATCATTCGGATTCTGCAATTCGCCCGTGGCGAGCATAACGAAGTCGTGGGGCAAAGTTACTTCCACATCCCAATCGCCGAACTCCAACGTGAATTCGCCTTGGCCCAAATACTGCTCCAATTGCCAGCCCATATCGTCGGTGTAAGCCGCGACACGAGGCTGCCATTGGGCGATGTTATAAAGCCTGGCTCCGTCTTCGAGCAGTTCGTACCCGCTGCGGCCACCGGCTTCTTTGTAATTGTTCACGACGTAGTCCCACGCCATGGAGAGCTGCATGGATTCACCGGCCTTGAGCGGCTGCGCTAGATCCACGCGCATCATGGTGTCGTTGATGGTGGTGCGCAGGGCTAGGCCTGATGCATCCTT
>JAYVXV010000131.1:0-6884 GCA_043784905.1 Holophagaceae bacterium
GACCACGTTGTCAGCGCCGCAGCGCGGGGCGATGAAGGCCGCATCGTGGATGAGCTTATGGAATTGCTGAAATACCGCTGAGCCGTTGCTACAAAATAACTTGAACATCGAGGTGGCGTTCCGGCACCAGGAGCCGAAACAGAACAATCACAAAAGCACTGGTTCTTCCGGGACGGCTACTGATGAGGTTTTTATGACGCACGAACATTCCATGAACGATCCCGCCACTGCCGGGTCCGATCTCCGCGTGAAAGATCCCGTGTGTGGGATGTCCATTGATCCGGCCAAGGCCAAAGGTTCGATGGAACATGACGGCGCGGTCTACCACTTTTGTAGCCTCGGATGCTTGCACAAATTCTCGGCAAATCCGAGCGCCTATATCAGCCCTAGCCCCGCGTCTGGCGTGGTTCCATCGGCCCCAGCAGGTACCTGGTACATCTGCCCCATGGATGCAGAAATCCGCCAGGATCACCCCGGTAATTGTCCCAAATGCGGCATGGCATTGGAACCCGAAATTCCCACGCAGGGCACCAAGACCGAATTTGTGTGCCCCATGCACCCTGAAATCGTTCGGGCGGAACCCGGCCCCTGCCCGAAGTGCGGCATGGCTCTGGAACTTCGCACCGTCCAGCTAGAGGAAGGCCCAAGCCCCGAGTTGGTGGACATGACCCGCCGCTTCTGGGTCAGCACGGCGCTTTCCTTGCCCGTATTTCTGTTGAGCATGTCCGAAATGATTCCTCAAAATCCGGTGGCCATGCGATTGGGTGGCACCGCTTTCATTTGGATTCAGTTTTTTTTAGCGACGCCGGTGGTGCTATGGGGCGGTTGGCCTTTCTTTGAGCGCGGCTGGGCTTCGATTACGAACCGCTCCTTAAATATGTTCACGCTCATCGGCCTGGGAACAGGCGTGGCCTACGTCTATAGTCTTTTCGCGGTGCTGTTCCCGGATGCGTTGCCCCACAGCTTCCGTGGGCATGGCGGGACTGTGCCCGTGTACTTCGAGGCCGCCGCCGTCATCGTCACGTTGGTGCTGCTGGGGCAGGTGTTGGAGCTGAAAGCCCGCAGTGCGACTTCGAGCGCCATCAAGGGCTTGCTCGGTCTCGCCCCCAAAACCGCTCGTCGCGTAGAGGCTGATGGCGACAATGGCACAGGTGGAACTGAACGCGATGTTCCCCTGGATCAAGTTCAGGTCGGAGATCGTTTGCGCGTGCGCCCTGGAGAAAAAATTCCCGTGGATGGCGTCGTGCAGGAAGGCACGAGTGCCGTGGACGAGTCCATGGTTACGGGTGAATCTATCCCCGCAGAGAAAGGGCCCACGTCCAAGGTTACCGGAGGAACCCTGAACGGAACGGGTGGGCTGCTGATGAAGGCGGAGCGAGTCGGTCGAGATACCTTGCTGGCGCAAATCGTCCAACAAGTGAGTGAGGCCCAGCGCAGTCGCGCACCCATCCAGCGACTGGCGGATCGGGTGTCTGCTTGGTTCGTACCTGGCGTCGTGGGTTCAGCCATCGTGACAGCGATAATTTGGGGCGTGTGGGGGCCCGAGCCGAAACTTGCGCACGCTCTGCTCAATGCGGTGGCGGTGCTCATCATCGCCTGCCCCTGTGCATTGGGTCTGGCTACCCCGATGTCCATCATGGTTGGCACGGGCGCCGGAGCCCAGGCGGGCGTGTTGTTCCGTCATGCGGAGGCCCTGGAGACGCTAGAGAAGGTGAATACGCTTCTAGTGGACAAGACCGGTACGCTCACCGAAGGCAAGCCTAAACTCGTGGCGGTCGTGCCCTTCTCTGACCTAGATGAATCCACGCTGCTGCGCCTAGCGGCGGGCCTGGAACGCGGGAGCGAGCATCCCCTCGCGGCAGCGATTGTGGCGGGCGCAGAAGAGAAAAAACTAACGCTTCCCTCCGCACAAGGGTTTCAGTCCATCACTGGAAAAGGTGTCATGGGGACAGTCGAAGGCCACGTCGTCATCCTAGGAAACGCGGGGTTGCTCAAGGATCAGGGAATGGATCCCATTGCGCTGGACACTAAGGCTGAGGCCCTTCGGAGCGAAGGCCAGACCGTGATGCTGGTGGCGGTAGATGGCCTCCCGGCGGGGCTTCTCGGGGTAGCTGACCCCATCAAGCCGAGCACGGTGGAAGCCTTGAAACAGCTCCGGGCTGATGGCATCCGCATCGTCATGCTTACGGGGGATAGCCATGCAACCGCAGCGGCGGTGGCCGCAAAACTAGGGATCGAGGAATTTCAGGCCGAAGTTCTTCCCCAGGGCAAGGGTGAGGTCGTGAAACGACTCCAGGCAGAAGGTCGCATCGTCGCCATGGCCGGGGACGGCGTGAACGATGCGCCTGCACTCGCGCTGGCGCAAGTGGGCATCGCCATGGGAACCGGCACGGACATCGCGATGCAAAGCGCGGGCATCACGCTGGTGAAGGGCGACCTGCGGGGAATCGTGCGGGCAATGCATTTGAGCCGAGCCACCCTCGGCAACATCCGCCAAAATCTTTTTCTCGCGTTCGTCTACAACGTGATTGGAATTCCGCTGGCGGCGGGCGCGCTTTATCCATACTTCGGGATTTTGCTGAGCCCCATGATCGCCAGTGCCGCCATGAGCCTGTCCTCTGTTTCGGTCATCGGGAATGCACTGCGACTGAGGACGGTGAAGCTAGGAGCCTAGGCAAAAGAAAAAGATATTTGAACAGGGATGAAAGGGATGAAGGAAATAGAACTATGCCCAAAATAATTGGAACCGCGAAATCACGCGAATAGATGCACGGCGCCAACAAAAAGCGCGAATCCAAAACCGGAAATCCATAGACACTGGATTCATGGCTTTCGCACCCTTTGACGGCGTGTTGTTGGACGACCTGCGGGAACCCATTCCGGGGGCCTTGGCGGTGCTTTTGCATTTGCGTGTTGAAAAAGATTTAGCAGGAATCGAAAAGAGGCCCCGACTCGCGCGCGAGGCCATTCTTGATCGTGCAAAGGCCTGCCGCGAGCTGCTGCGTCAGGGTCTAAGTCCGGAGCAACTGCGCGGGCTTTCGGAGTTTGGCTTGCGGCTTGGGCACCCTGGAAATGCGCGAAGCCTCGCCTCGTTATTGAGCCATTTTAAAACCTATCTTTCGGCGGTGCATGAGGCCGGTTTTCTCGAACCCTTTCGCGCATTGTGGGATGCGGTGGAGGTTCGGAACTCCGGTGGCCGGGGTTTTTGGGTGGAGCGCGGCCCTGAGGATGGACCGTTCATGGCAGGAATAGAGGATCTAGCACCGCCGAGATTACGGGCATTGATGGCGATCCCTGAATTAGGCACCGTTCGATTTCAACTGGCTGTGGAGCGGGGTAGCGGTGCTTGCGGGCTCTTTGATCGAAAGGCCCCGCATCTCGTGGACCGATTACTCCCCACTCTCGAATCAGCCGCTTCAAATCTGGGCCATTTCGAGATGCAAGCTCCGTCGGGCTGGGCAGAGAACCCATGGGGACCGGCTCTGGACTTGCTTTTTGAAGGGCCCTTGGCGCTCGACGAAGCGACGAAATCGGTGTTCCAGCGAGGCCTTTTGCCGAGCCCCTTTGCGGTGTTACGTGCGGCCGTGGAACAGGTGAGAGGGTGGGTGGAGGAAGGCATCGCCGCTTCCGATATCGCCCTTATCCATCCCGATCCCGCCGCTGTCAGCGAGTTTTTAAACGGTCTTCTGGAAGCCGAAGGCCTGGGCCTGGCAAGGATGGAAGGCCGTAATCTGAATCAGGTACGGCCTTGGACTTCGCTGGTGTCGCTATTCGATGGACTCATTAATGAGGACCCTCAAGCCCTCGCCGAAGGCTTGCGGGCGGTGGACGGGGATGGGGGTGCGCCCCAGGCCTGGCGTGAGTTGGCCGAAGCCTTGGGCACTTTAGATCAAACGGGTCGGGAAGCCCTGAGCAGCGTCGTCCTATTGCCACGTTTCGCAGAACGATGGAGCAATTTACTCGCCTTGCAAACCCGCCGACAAAGCCCGAAAAGTTGGGCTGGAACCATCGTTCGATTGGCGCGAAGCCTGGGACTGGTGCCGAGTGGCGATGCCTTTTACGGCGCCAGCGGTTTACTGGAAGAAGCCTGGGCGCAGGAACGCGGATCTTGGACACTGGGAGAAATGTTCGAGGCGCTGCGCTGCTTTCTCGAAGTCGGAACCGAAGCACCTCGTCCGGGCCACGGCGTCTCCTTGCTTTCTCCGGCGGCCCTGCTGCGGGGCTGGGAAGGTGCTCATGCGACGCTTCTGCTGGACCAGGGAGAAGGCGTCTGGCCCGCCCAGTCGCATCCTCCCGCAGACCTGGACTGGGAGCGGCGGGCGGCCATCAACGCAGCCCTTCGTGCGGCTTCTCAGGGCGGTGATTTCCCGCCCGCGCTTCAGGCATTTTGGTTACCACGGGTGGAAGATGATGAACGATTACCGCGCGCTTTTCATCACGATGCTTTCGGATTCAACACGGCGTTGGCTCTCACCCGCGAACGCTTGGTGGCGTTGACCTCCGCTACGGATGCCGAGGGGAATGGAAGATCCCAAGGGGTTTTCTGGAAAGCGCTTGAAGGCGTAGGTGATTGGAATCCTGATGCCGTACAGTCTCGTTCAAACCTGCGTCACGCATGGGATTTCGCGACCGCAACAGCCTTGGAAACCGAACGACAGGTGACGCTAAAGGTCCAAGATCCATCCACCTTTCCTGCGCTGAACACACCCGCCGTTCCAGGCGATCTGATGCCGGATTGGTGGACCGAAGGTTCCACTCAGGAGCGACCCCTTTCACCCACCCGATTGGAGAGCTTGGCACGATGCCCCTTCCGCGTTTTCGCCGAGCGGGGCCTCGGCCTTTCCAGTTGGGCCAAGGGTCAGCGCACCGCGCTGGACCTGGGCACCGTGGCCCATCACTTGATGCAGCGGATGCTAGAAGGACTCGATGGGGCCGCGCATTGGCCCGATGCTTTCAAGTCCCTACACGGACTCCAGAACACGAAGGCCTGGACCTTGGAAACCATCCTGCTGCACCGCTGGAGCGAGGATGAGTCCTTGATTTTTTCGTCGCTGCGCGATGCGCCCTCGGCCCGGGACCTCGCACGATTGCGACTCGCCATCGAAGGACTACTCCCCGGTCTGGCGGAATCGCTGGCCTGGGATCTGGCGCAGGAGGTTCCCACTAAAGACGAAATTGAAAGGCTCGATATTCAAGGCGACGGGCCCTGGCGTCGGCAGCTTATTGGACTCGAATACGCCATCCCGGCTCAGGATGTGAGCGCCGAATTGGGGTTGGATGGGCCCCTTTGGATTCGGGGAAAGGTGGACCGTTTGGAGCGATGGGAGTGCGGAGAACAAGTTTTTATGCGCGTCATAGATTACAAAACCACCAGCCGGGGCAACCTGGTGGGCTACTCGGAAGCTGGCGGCCTGCTGGGGCCGCACCTGCAATTGCCGCTCTACCAGTGGCTGCTGGAATGCCAAGGGGGCCCTCCCGTCAGCGCGCTGTTATGGCCTTTGCGCAACGGTGACAAACCCATGCCCGCGATGTTCGCCATCAAAGATGTTGAGAGCCGCAACGCCCTGAAATCAAATCTCAAACGCCTGGTGGAACGCGCTCGAGATGGAGTCTTCCCGGCGGTGCCCGGTGAGCACTGTGGCACCTGCGCGCTATCGTCGCTTTGCGGGCGTCCGGTGGATTTGGAAGCGGTTGAAGAGAGCGAGGAGGACGCGTGAGCCGACTTCCTGTTTTTGATCTTGCGGATGAAGCCCTCGCTGGAACCTTGCCGGGCAAATCCCTGGCCATTGCCGCAGGCGCCGGGAGCGGCAAGACCTTCACCCTGGTGACCTTGGTGCTGGGCTTCTTGGGCCGGGAGGACAACCGCGCTTTTGATGTGATGGCCACCACCTTTGGCCGAGAAGCTGCGGCGGACCTGAAGGCGCGCATCCTTGGACCGCTCGATGTGCTCGCGCATTGGGACCAGGACCGCTGGAACGAAGCCCTGGCGGCCTTTCATGAAAGCTGGTCCCTTTGGGATTCGCGCTTGAATACCTGGTCTGCACCCGGCGAGATCGCGTTGGCCGCCCGGCAATGGGGTCAGGGTTCGGGTGGACCCGCTTGGGCGGCTTCCGCTGCGAAGGCCCGTGCCCATTGGCTTCGCGCCCGGAGAGAAGCCGAAGGCATGGACGTTTCGACGATTCATGGCCTGGCGCTCGACGTGTTGCGACGCGCCGGGGAGTCGGGTGAAGGGTTGCTGCAAGCGGATGACCCACGGCTGGTGTCGCTTTTGCGGCGGGCCGGACGCGAGGCGCTAGAGCTTCCAGATGGACATGAAGATCACCTTCCCGCTCGAAAACTGCTCGCCTGGCTCGAGGGCGTGGAGGCGTCAAAGTCCCGCTGGGAGCGTGTCTGCGAAGCCTTCGATGCCCACACGGATGCCTTAGGAAATTGGAGAGTGGAGACAAATTCCGAGGATACGTCCCTAGCCTTTTGGGAAGAGCTGCACGGATGGATTGAGGCCTACCGACCCTTTGGCGAAGAGCCCCTGCGAGCGGCGCAGCTCACGAAAAAGAACGCGCCCCATGGGAACTTTCAAAAATACGGCCTGCAAAAAATCGTGGGGGCACCTTCATCGCAGGCGCCACGATCTGAATGCCTGCGCTTTGCCGAAGCGCTGGCAGCGAGCATTCCCGATGGCCAAGGAAAGCTCCAAACTTATTATTCGGAAGGTTTTAACGAAGCGATGGAACCCCTTCGCTTGGCCCTTCCTGATCTACTGGAACATTGGCTCAGCCTATTACTGGAGCGGGTCTTTCGGCGCTTCGAGGCTCTGAAGCATGAACGGCGCTGGCTGAGTTATGGGGACTTGGTGCGGCGCGCGGCGGCGCATGTGGGCAAGACCC
>JAYVXV010000132.1:0-2034 GCA_043784905.1 Holophagaceae bacterium
ATCCTGCTGAATCCCCGGCGTGAAGATCCTGGCACCTCCATGGGCACCCTGGCCCAGGCCCCCCTTAGCGGCGGCACTCCCCGCGAAGTGGCGGAGAACGTGCTGGACGCGGACTACTCATCCATCACTCAAGCGTGGGCGATGATCCTGAAAGTGGATGGGCGATTCAGGGTGGAGTATCCACGGGGCACCAAACTTTATGAATCCGCCGGCTACATCAGCCACCTGCGCATTTCCCGCGACGGCGAGCGGGTGGCCTTTCTGGACCATCCCGTGCGAGCCGATGACCGGGGCTCGGTGGTCGTGGTGGACCGCCAGGGTCACAAGAAAAATATCTCTTCGGGATGGGGTAGCGCACAGGGTTTGGCTTGGTCCGCAGACGGCAAGGAAGTCTGGTTTACCGCCGCTGAGGCAGGACCAAATTTCGCGCTGCATGCAGTCTCCATGTCCGCCGTCCATCGTGTGTTGGAGCGGATCCCCGGCGGACTGATGCTATTCGATATCCACGCCGACGGTCGGGTGCTGCTGGGCCGCGTACACCGCCGCACCTACGCGATGGCGCTACTACCGGGTGACAAGAAGGAGCGGGATCTTTCCTGGCTAGATGCATCCGAATGCACCGACATCACGCCCGATGGAAAGCTGCTGCTCTTTTTTGAATGGGGCGAGGGCGGCGGCGGCACCTATACGGTTTGCCTTCGCAAGACCGATGGCTCCCCGGCCATTCGCCTTGGCAGGGGTTCATCCACAGCCCTTTCGCCCGATGGCAAGTGGGCTTTGGCTGTGGAATTTTCTCACCAACCCAAACTACTGATCTTGCCCACCGGTGCAGGTGAATCCAAGGAGCTACCCTCCCATGGCCTGATCTACCAATCCGGCGCCGATTGGCTGCCAAATGGCCGACAGGTGCTGTTCTCTGCGCGGGAACCGGGGCGTGGTTTACGCCTCTACATTCAGCCAGTGGATGGCGGCGATCCCCGGCCCGTCAGCCCCGAAGGTGTAAGCCTGGACTACGGATTGCACCCGATTTCACCAGACGGGAAATGGGTGGCAGCGTTGGGGGCCGATGGCAAAGGTCAACTTTTTTCTCTGTCCGGCGCCGATCCCAAACCCTTGCCGGGCCTCGTTCCCGGAGACCAAATTCTGCGCTGGGCACCGGATGGCGCCAGCTTTTTCATCGCGCATTCCGGGGGCCTACCGGTGCGAATTGATCGCTACGATCTCGCCACGGGAAAGCTCACCTTTCTGCAGGAAGTGGCGCCCATGGATTCGGCGGGCGTGACCACGCTCACCACCATCCAACTCACCCCCGACACCAAGACCCTGGCCTACACCCTGAACCGCGTTCTTACTGAGCTGTACCTCGTGGAGGGATTGAAATAGACCGGTCGCCAGATGGCTTCCATTCCTTTGAACCCGGATTTTGCAGTTGTCATTGTTCCAGGACGCTTCAGGCCTCGGGCATCAGGCCTCGTTGTCGTGGGTCGCTATCGCATACATTTGTGCAAGATGGCCCATCCAAAATCAACAACGAAGCCTGAAGCCAGAGGCCTGATGCCTGATGCCTTCTTACGATGAGCACAAACGCAAAATCCGGGTTGAAATCCCCTTCATGCCTGGCGTCTTGGCGGCGATCAGTTTTTTGGTTGCGACACTTCGCCGCTCTGCGTGAATCCGTGTAATCCGTGGCTAATTTTTTATCTGCGTGAATCTGCGAAATCTGCGGTTGCTCTATGATTTTGAATCCCCTCCTTCCTGGAGCCTCCATGCTCAGAATCTCGACTTCCCTTTTCGCCTTGCTGGCCTGCGCCAGCCCCTTTCTGCACGCCCAGGAGCCGCCGAAGCCCGCCACCACAGAAGCTCCAAAACCCGAAATCGAGCCCAAACCTGAAACCTCCGTGACCCACCACAGCATCCGCATGGGTGGTGCGCCGCTGAACTACACCGCCACGGCGGGGACTTTCATTTTGCGCGATTCAAAAAGCGAGCCTTGGGCGCGCATCGGCTACACGGCCTACATGAAAGATGGCGCGG
>JAYVXV010000133.1:0-6804 GCA_043784905.1 Holophagaceae bacterium
ACCGCATCAAACCCCGCTGAAAAAGCGGCCACCGCATCTTCTGGCGTGGAGAGGCCGGATTCTCTGATGAGCAGAGCGTCAGGAAGCGCCTCCCTTAAGGGTGCGGCGTTTGGCGCCCCCAGCGTAAAGGTCGAAAGATCCCGCGCATTGATACCGACCAGGCGAGTGCCAGCTTTTTGCGCGAAAGGGATTTCGGTGAGATCGTGCAGCTCCACGAGAGGTTCCAAACCCAATTCCCGCGCGGCTTCAGCAAAGGTCGCCGTGTGTTCTTTAAGCACCCTGGCGATAAGAAGGACCGCTTTCGCACCACTCAGAACCGCGTCGGCCAGATGGCCGTCAGAAATGACGAAGCCTTTATAGAGAGAAGGAATCCCAAGGCTAAGAGATCGCTGAATGTGCTGGCTCGAACCCAGAAAAAAAGCCGGCTCAGTTAGGATGGAAAAGCACGCGGCGCCGCCTTCCTGGTAACTGCGGAGCTGGTGCATCAACATGGTTCCGGCCGCAAAGGGCCCGAGTGAGGGCGACCCCTGCTTGTATTCCGCGATGACAGCGCCCCCTCGACGATGTTGGGAAGTCCGCAAAGCGGTTTCAAATGCGCCCGGTCTTCGCAAATCCAGCGGAAGCACCGCCAGATCCGAGGGGCGCGGAAGGCTGGCCACCCGGGTAGCTTCAGATTGGAGCACTTGTTGGAGATGGCTGCTGGCGGGCAAGCCCGTGCCCTCCACCAAGGCTAAGGGATCAGGAAATCGAATCATCAGCGCACCTCCGCAGCGGTGGGAAGGGGTAGAGGGAACCCAGCTTCCAAGATTTGCCTGGCTTCGCGAAAAAATTCAGCCACCGATTCCAGCTCCGCATCCCGGTGTAAAACGAGTCCGAGTGCGGCTTGCAGCGCCACCGCATCCGCCACCGCAGGACGGAAATCGGGATCCTTAGAACCGCTATGTAGACCACGCGCAACCGACAACGCTTCGGCTCGATCCTGGACACGCAGCGCATGTTTAGACGGTTGCGCGATGCCCAGTTCCCGTGGGACGAGAACCCGCGCAGGCATCAGTTCCCCTTGCAGCCGCTTGCGTACCTCGACCACCGTGGTGGGTCCTTCGATGGATGCTTCGTCCAATCCGCGACCCTCGGCATCCTTTCCGTGGATTACGAAAGCCCGCTCGATGCTGCCCTGCGAAAGCGCGCCCGCCATGGGTTCTAGCAAGTCTTCCTTGGCCACGCCCAGTAGTTGCAACTGGGGTTTTCCTGGATTGAGCAGTGGACCCAGCAGGTTGAAAATCGTAGGAATCCCTAAGCGTTTACGAATCTCGCGGAGCCGCCCCAACAGTGGGTGGTAGGCCGGAGCAAAGAGAAAGGCGAAGCGGTGAACGCGCAGATCCTCCAGCAGCTGTTGGGGCGATCGCGCAAGGTCATAACCCATAGCCTCCAGTAGATCGGCCGATCCGCAGAGGCTGGTGGCGGCGCGATTGCCATGCTTCAGCACGGGCACTCCAAGGTGAGCCAACAACAAGGCCGCCAAGGTCGAAAGATTCGCGGTGGAGGCACCGTCGCCCCCGGTTCCGCAGGTGTCCAACACGCGCTGGCCATCAGCCGGAAAAGGAATGGCGACTTCCTGAAGGGCTTGGGCGAATGCCGCCAATTCACTGGCTTCAGGTGCTCGCTGGGCCAGCAGCGCCAGGCAAGCACCCACCAATAGCGCGTCGGTATCTTGGTCAATGAAAATTTCCATCAACTCCTTGGCTGTGGCGGGCGGCAAGGGCCGCATCGGGTTGTGGGTCGTGAGCAAGGTATTGTGCGTCGTCAGCAAGCTCATTTTGTTTTTCCGTTGGCGAGGGCAGCGAGGTTGAGAAAGTTTTGGATCAACGCGGGACCATCCGGCGTAAGAATGCTTTCGGGATGGAATTGCACTCCCCACCGGGGAAGCGTTTTGTGGGCGATGGCCATGATCTCGCCGCCATGACTGGTTCCTGTCACCTCCCAGCAATCCGGGAGGCTCCCGGGTTCGGCGATGAGGCTGTGGTAACGACCGACGGGAAATTCTGGTGCTAGCCCCGCGAATAATCCCTTACCGTCGTGGTGCAGTGGCGTGGCCTCGCCATGCAGGGGCTCCCGGGCCCTGATGACCCGGCCACCGGACGCCGCTACCAGCGCCTGTTGGCCCAAACAAACACCCAGCAACGGCACCTTCCAATCGGAACCGGCGATGGCCATGTGACCGGGGCTTTCTGATGGATGCCCGGGCCCGGGAGAAAGCACCACAGCCTCTGGATTCAGAGCCTTCGCCTGCTCCAGCGAAATGGCGTCATGGCGCTCCACGCGGACTTTCACGCCCAGGGTTTCAAAAGCCTGGACCAGGTTGTAGGTGAAGGAATCAAGTGCATCAATGAGCAAAATCATTTCGCCATCTCCGATAGATTGACGCCCAGGGCTTCGGCCACAGCGCCCATCTTGTGAAGGGTTTCGCGGTATTCGGACTCGGGATCAGAAGCTCGCACCACGCCTGCACCAGCCTGCAAATAGGCGACTCCACCCACGTAGATGGCGGTACGAAGGATCAAGGCGGTGTCCAGCACGCCATCGGCGCCCAGCCGCACCAGGGCGCCGCCATAGGGCCCGCGCATTTCACCTTCCATTTCGGCAATGCGTTGGCAAGCTCGCAGTTTGGGCGCGCCGCTAACGGTCCCGGCAGGAAAGCTAGAAGCCAGCACATCGAGCGCATCAAGACCCGGTTTCAGGCTTGCTTTCACGGTGGTGGTGAGGTGCAGAACGTGGCTGGTGCGTTGAAGCGCGAGTTGTTTTTCCACCCGGACACCGCCGGGAATGGCGATACGGCCCAGGTCGTTGCGGGCCAAATCCACCAGCATTTGGTGTTCAGCCAATTCTTTCGGATTGCGCTTGAGCTCCTCGAATCTAGCCGTGTCTTCTTCATCGCTGCCGCCCCGTGGCACGGTGCCCGCGATGGGCAATGTTTCGGCTTCGCCACCAGAAACCCTCACCAGCATTTCGGGTGAAGCCCCCACCAACGCGAATGCTCCCCACTCCAACAAAAAAGCATAGGGGCTTGGATTCAGGCGCCGCAACCGACGATAGGCCTCCAGGGGCGTGGGCGGATCCAGGACTTTCATGCGCTGGCTCGGCACCAACTGGTAGACATCCCCATCAAGAATTCGCTCTTGGGTGGCCCGCACGAAGGCTTCGTATTCCGCACGACTGAGCAAGGCATGGGCTTTAGTGGAATGGACGGGCTCCACTGGCACTGGAGTATGTCGAAGGGCTTCGATGAGGCTCTCGATCCGCGCCAGTCCATCATCTCGGTGGTTGCAAAGAATCTGAAGTTCGGCGATTTGGTGAAGGTGATCAAAAACCAGGGCGCCATCGAATCGTCGCATCCATACCGTGGGCAGGCCCAGACTGTTCTTCAATGGCAACGGCAAGGTCGGTTCCAAAGCGCCGATGGCTTCGAAGCCCACGTAACCGGCGCATCCTACGCCCATCGGAAACGCATCGCGGGGGGGTGGCAATTCGCTTCGGGGGTCAAATTCGCCTTGAACCGCATCGGTCGTTGCGAGCTGACGCAATGCCTCCACCCAACCTTTTCCGGGAGGATCTAGGCGCAGTTCGCCTGTCCCCTGAAGTAGCACGAAACTATGGCGCCCCACACGCTCACCGAGATCGCAGGACTCCAGCAGCAGGCTGGCACCCTCAGGTTTGAGCGCAAGAAAGGCCGAAAGGGGCGTGATGAGATCGGCGGGAATGAGGCGGCGCAATAGCAACATGGTCAAGTCCAAACGCAAAAAAGCCCGGTCAGCAAAGACCGGGCTCGAAGAGGGAATGAAAAACTAGATCGTGGCGTCCCTGTCCGAGCCCATACGCCACCACCAGCCAAGGTTGGCGGAAGGAGCGGAGATCGAAATAGCGAACATCATGAGAGGAATCAAAGCATTTCAAGGATGCGTCTGTCAACACGTTCCTAAGAGCAGGCCTCGGACCTCAGGCGTCGTTGTTGTGGGTCGCTTCGCATACCTGTTACAGGATGCCCCATCCAAAATCAACAACGAAGCCTGATGCCTGATGCCAGATGCCAGAGCCACTATGAACGCTATTAGAGATTCCAGATCAGAGCTGTGGTCAGATGGAGGGATGGATTTTGAACCGACTACTCACGAACCGCTACCCGCGCCTCCCACGACGATCCATGTCGTGGACGAACTGGATCCCCGTGGGCCTTGGAGTTTCATGCGCGAGGCTGCCAGGGGTGGGCTCTCGAAATGGGCACTCTACCTGATGGCTGGATGGGCAGCATTCCAGGTTCTGACCAGCACGGCTTGGGCGCTTCACCTGCGCGGCTTTGCATCGTATGCAGGCGGTGGTAGCGCGATGCCCAACAATTGGGGCGAACATCTCACGACCAAGGATCTCTGGGAGCTGGCAGAAAACGGCGGTCTGAAACATGACCCAACGGGCAGCCTCACGCCGGTATTCGCACTGATGGGTCTCATTTGGGTGCTCTGGTCGGGATGGAAGATGCAGGGTGAAATCCTTGGATTCGCGGCGCGCCTTCGCCATTGGCTGCTGGGGCTTATGGACGCGCTGCTACTGGGGCTGCTGCCCCTCGGCCTTGTGTACGGGGTTGCCCGTTGGGGAATTCACAGCCTCGGTGATACCGGAATTCAAGGTCTTGGCTGGCTTAGTTTCGTGGGTTCTCCGCTTTTCTTTATGTCCTTCGCATCGGCGCTTTCGCTGCAATGGTGGATTTGCCGCGTGGGGCGCGGGGCCGTGGCGCGGAATGACTTTCATACCCTCCGCCATTGGGGCCGTAGTTTCTTGCGCCTTTGGATTCATCCTGTCCAATGGTCCAGCTTGGTGCTCGGGGGTGTAGCGCTACGTACGGGCCTGAGTTTCGCGGCCTTAGCATTGGGATGGCGAATGGGTGGCGGGAGCAACGGCCGCGTGGCCTCCCTGCTACTTTTAGAAGTTCTGGCGGCGGCCCTCAACGGCTGGCTGCTGGGCTGGTTCCTTCGACTGACAGCGCTTTTCTGGCGGCAGGACGAAAAGGTCCGCAATGCCCGCCTGGAACTGGTGCGCTCTGTGAAAGCCGCCAACCTACGTGAGTCTCAGGCTCTTCATGAAAGCTAATTATTCCGTTCTTTTGTTGATCGCGGCGCTTTCGCCGCTGGCGTGTAAACAGACCGTCTTCGCGCCTGCAAAAACGGCGCAGGCCCCTGCCCCGCAATTGTTGATGGCCGAGTCCCGCGGAGTGACCCTGGACCTGGTGGATGACACCGACATCGCCAAAGCCATCGCGCCGAAACAGGCGGAAATCAAGGCCACCTTCGGCCTGCCCCTTTGCGAATGCCCCAAGGGAATGTTTCGAGGTCGCAATGGCGAAGAAAACCTGTTGGGCTATTGGGTCACCGACATGATGCGAGCCCGTGCGACACGGCTCTTGGGCAAGCCCGTAAGGTTCGCGATGACCAACAGTGGCGGGCTTCGCGCTAACTTGCCTGCGGCTCAATTAAAGGTCGCCGACATCTATGGCGTGATGCCATTCGAGAACGAGCTTATCACCGTCGAGATGACTGGCCAGGACGTTTGGGACTCAGTGAAACAGGGCCTCGAACGCCGTGGCGGTGAGCCATGTTCGGGTGTTAAAGCCATTGTTTCCGGGACGGCAGAAAAACCTGTCTACCTCATCACTTGGGAGGACGGTTCCCCCATCAAGCCTGACGAGGTGGTGATCGCCGCCACCACGGACTATCTATACAGCGGCGGCGATTCCATCCCTTCCTTAAAGAAAGGTCGCCGTCCTTTCACGACGGGGCTGGCGCTGCGGCAAGTGCTGCTGGACGCCTGTGGGGATTTGGCGAAAGCGAATCAGCCTTTACTCGCACCGCCGACGGGCCGGTACACCATTCCGCCGGACCTGTATCAGGCCGCACGAGATCACAAGTTAGGAAAGTGAGGCTCCCATGATGGAACGCCGAGATTTTCTTGCCTCGCTTGGCGCTCTCGGCGCCGTCACCGCGGTGAGTCAGCTTCCCTTACGTGGTTCGGAAAGCACCGTCACGTCGCGCATCACCTTGCTCCACACCAACGACACGCATAGCCACATTGAACCCTTCGGACCCGGTAATGGCGCGGCTTCAGGGAAAGGTGGCATAGCCCGAAGGGCCACCCTCGTGAAGCAACTGAGGGCCAGCATTCCGAATGTTCTGTTGCTGGATGCGGGCGATACTTTTCAGGGCACACCTTATTTCAACCAGTACAAAGGCAAGCTCGATTACCAACTCATGAGCATGGTGGGCTATGAGGCTTCGACGCTCGGCAACCACGATTTTGACAATGGCGTGGAATCCTTAATGGAGGCCATGGCCTTCGCGAAATTCCCGTTTCTGAATTGCAACTTCGATTGCAAAGGCGCACCGGACTTGGGCAAACGCCTGACCCCCTGGATGGTAAAACAGTTCCCAGGATTCAAGGTTGGACTCACGGGTGTAGGGGTAGCATTCCAAGGACTGGTGGCCGCGAGCAACCACAAAGGCGTGGATTGGCGGTCTCCCGAGGAG
Organism: Holophagaceae bacterium; assembly: GCA_043784905.1. Lineage (GTDB taxonomy): Bacteria > Acidobacteriota > Holophagae > Holophagales > Holophagaceae > JANXPB01. The sequence continues at coordinate 6,570 of JAYVXV010000133.1, forward strand.
ACATTGAAACCTGTCATCCGGCATTTGCGTGAAGTGGAGAAAGTGGATCTCGTGGTGCTCATCTCTCATCTCGGCTATGACCTTCACGGGGACTCCATTGATGATTTGCGGTTGCCTAAATTAGTACCTGGCATTGACGCCATCATCGGTGGGCACAGCCACACCTTTCTGGATCAACCCACCAAGATCGAGACGGACTGTGGGCTCACACATATCTTCCAGGTCGGGTGGGGTG
>JAYVXV010000134.1:0-2007 GCA_043784905.1 Holophagaceae bacterium
AGATGCCGCCGACCGTGCCCTTGCCTATGCTCGTCACACCGCCTTCTGTTCCCGTTTTCAACACGATCCCGCTGGCCAATACACCTCTACCAACCTCCATGCTGACTCGACCGCTTCCACCAGACCTCGACCCCTCGATTTTGGAACCAAGCCCAAGCCCGAAAAAAATTCCCCAGTCCGATCATCAGCCACTCCTTTCGGCCACCGAGACCCTTCGGGCGATGTTCGGCGAGCCTCTGCACGAGTCCGAAGAATCCCAAGTAGAGGAGGCCCTCCTCCCACCAACTGAAGCCTTACTGGCGTTTGAAGTTGAGGCCAAACAGGAAGGTACACCTGAACCGGCGCTTGAACCTCCTCCGCCGCCGCCATCCCTCAAAGAACGGTTGGTGGGCCTTTTCGCACCCATCGCCGAAACCGCCCAGGCCATGCCGCCACGGGCCGCCGCGCCCTGGACCTTGGATCAACTCGAATGCTTGCGGCGTTCCGAATTGCGCTTTGCCGATCTCTCCATTTTGCAGGGTGCCTGTGAGCGGATGGAACTCAATCGCGAAGATACTTCCCTGTTGCGAGACCAACTTAGACAAGCTTTGTGGTCCTTGCCGCCTTCAAGCCAGGGCGCCATTCTCCTGGGGATCCCGGTCTTCCCGCCCGGCGAGCAGGCTTTGCAACGGGCCATGGACTACCTGGCACCAGAACTGTTGGCCCAGACCGTGGCCGAGGTGGAATTGCGATTGCGCCCACCGAGGCCGCAACTCGCACTATTGGTGGCCACCCTTCTCTACTGCGTCAAAGATCGAGAAATGAGCCTAGAGGCTTTGCGTGGCCGCCTTCAATTTGAAGGTTGGGACATCGTGGATCTGGAATCTCTCTACGACGATATCCGGTGGGAATGCCAGGGTACGGACACCAAGCTGAACAACGCTATCAAGGACGAAGGGCTACTGGAGTTGGAATCTTCCCAGATTGGAAGCCTTTGTCGTCAAGCATTGCGCGGTGGCCGCCTGGACACTCTGAAAACCTTTTGGAAAACGTTGGAAGAAGCCCTTTGGGGCAAGTCCCCAGCCAAGAAAAGAAAGGCCGCAGAAGTCTTTGCAGATCTCACCGAGTGCGCCCGTGACCCAGGTCTTCCGCCAGGCATGGAAACCCAGTTACGGGAGCTGCTGAGCAAACACCTGGCCATAGATACGGATCTGGAGGCCCTGAGCTGGTCCTGCCAAGGTATCGAATCCCTCGTCGCGCAGGCTTTGACGGTACCCGACTTAGCCTATGCGGTGAACCAGGTGCAGGCCATCCTGGACCTTACGGTTTCAAGCAGTTCCAAAGCCGGCGGGGCCAAGATCTCCTCGGCAATCCACGATCTTTACCTCCGCATTTCCGGGGCTCGCAACGTCAATGCATTGCTCCCGCTCATGTACCAGAAACAGGCCGAGCCCATCGCCGCCCAATTGGCAACCCTGCTGGGACTACTGGGGCAGCCCGCAGCGCGGCATTTAGTGTTCTGCCTCGGGCACGAAGAAGATCGGAACAAACGCTACAAACTATTGGATGCCATCGCCTGCATCGGCCCCAAAGCCGTGCTGCCATTGAGAGAAGCGCTCGCAGCACCGGAGTGGTACCTGGTTCGCAACGTCATAGCGCTGTTGGGGGACATCGGTGAATCATCTGCGTTTGAGGACGTGGCTCTCACCCTGGCGCACAAAGACGCGCGGGTGCGCCGCATGGCCGCCAAAGCTTTAGGGCAGATTGATGCTTCCCGCGCTGTTCCGTTGCTATTAGAGGCCTTGCCAAATGCCGATCCAAATTCGTCACTGGAGCTCATTCATCAGCTCGCTGAAATGAAGGACGCAAGAGCCGTAGGGCCACTGGTAGCGCTGCTGCAAGACGGCAAGGCCGCAGGTTCGGACCCGGAGAAATTCCGACAATCCGTGCTGGAGGCGCTGGGTGTCTTAGGCGCCATCGGATCGCCCGACGTGGTCCCCGTGCTTTCGGAACTATTCAAGAAAAAGG
>JAYVXV010000135.1:0-2007 GCA_043784905.1 Holophagaceae bacterium
CTTTGAATGATTGAATTAGCTTTATCGTGTGGTTTGCTTCGATGCGAACCTTGTAAGCCCGGTACCAATGAATACCCGCAGATGATCCCAGCGTAACGAACCAGACTGCCCCTATTGCCACAACATTGCGGAGTTCGTTCTGCTTGCGTCTTGATAAGAAAGCTTGAATCGGGAACCAAATCAATAGTATCGGGACTGCGAAGTACAGGAAGATTCCACCATGTGGCAAAGATATGAAGAGGCAGACAATGAAAGCAATGATCGCAGGGATGAATATTTCTCGATGCATCGTCGTGGCGCCTAACTTTGAATTGGACGGTGGGGGTGAAGGGGTGTTCGGTTCGCTTATTCAGGGAAGAGCTTTGGGTTCAGGAGTCGGTTGGGGGTTTGGTTGAGGGGGAAATAGGCATATTTCGCAACCCCCTTGACATACGAAAAAAAGACGATACCTTGTGTTGTCACCTGCTTTTTAGTCTGGTGGTGCTGTCTGGAGTTTACCGCAATAGGCGATCTGATGGGATCGGAGTGAAACCGATGCTTGGGGAAAATAGGCAGACCGGTGGAAGGCGGATGGAGGCGGCGGGACCGCGATCCCCAAAGCTCCTGGAGCAATTGAGGGAGAGCCTTCGCGTCCGGCATTACAGCCTGCGGACGGAAGATGCTTATTTCGATTGGGCGCGGCGATTCATCCTCTTCCATGGCAAGCGGCACCCCAAGGACATGGGGGCCGAGGAGGTCCAGGCTTTCCTGACTCACTTGGCGGTGGACCGGCACGTCTCACCCTCCACGCAGAACCAGGCCAAGGCAGCCCTGCTCTTCCTGTACCGGCATCTGCTGAAAGTGGATCTGCCCTGGCTTTCCGAGGTCGTCCACGCCAAGCGCAGCCCCCGGCTTCCGGTGGTGCTCACCCCTGGGGAGGTGCGCGCCCTCTTTGATCAGATGGAGGGGGTGATGGCCCTGCTGGCGCGGCTGTTATACGGGACGGGAATGAGGTTGATGGAGGGGTTGCGCCTTCGGGTGAAGGATGTGGAATTCGAGCGCCGGGAAATCGTGGTAAGGGATGGGAAGGGTGGGAAGGATCGGGTCACCATGCTTCCCGATCGGCTGGTGGAGCCCCTCAGGGTGCATTTGGAAAAGGTGCGGGCCCTGCATGAGCGGGATCTTGCGGAGGGTTTCGGGGAGGTCCACCTGCCGGACGCCTTGGCGGAAAAATTCAAGGCGGCGCCTCGGGCCTGGGGCTGGCAATGGGTGTTTCCATCGGGCCTGCGCTCGGCTGACCCGCGTTCCGGGGCCGTCCGCCGCCACCACCTTCAGCCTGAAAGCGTCCAAAAGGCAGTACGCCTGGCGGCGCGAGCTGGGGAATTCGCCAAGCCCATCACGCCCCACGTGCTGCGCCATTCCTTCGCCACACACCTGCTCGCGGCGGGCCACGACATCCGCACGGTGCAGGAATTGCTGGGCCACAAGGACGTTGAGACCACGATGATCTACACCCACGTGCTGAACCGCGGTGGCAAGGGCGTGCCGAGCCCGCTGGACCAGATCTGACCGGGTCGCCACAGCGCGGGACACCCGCCTGAAGACCATCATTCACGGCTTCGCCATTCAGCGATTTGGGGCATTTACTTTCCCCATCTACCATACTGGAACCGAAGTCACAAAGCGGAGTACTCGATGGTGAAAAGTAACAACACTTCAAAAGACTTTCCTATCGTCTGCGTGGGGGGTTCTGCGGGTGGCCTCGACGCCTACATCCGGTTACTCCAGCATCTGCCGGCCGATATGGGCGTGGCCATCGTCATCGTCAATCACCTGAGAACCGTAGACACCCAACTCCATAAGATTCTCCCTCGGTACACGAAGATGCCGGTCGAACTTATTTCGGAAAAATTGGATATCCAGCCCAACCATGTGTTCATCATCCCGACCCAGCGTGATCTGCACGTGCTGGACGGAGAGTTCCGACTTAAGCCGATCTCAAAACCTCGGGGATGGCCTAACGTGATC
>JAYVXV010000136.1:0-2004 GCA_043784905.1 Holophagaceae bacterium
GGCGCGACACAAGCAGGGTGAAAAGATCATCCTGACCGGCGACATGAACGTGGCGCCGGAGGCCATTGATCTGGCTCGTCCTAAAGACAATGTTAAAAACCCCGGGGTCACACCCGAAGAGCGGGACGGTTTTCAGGGGTATCTCAAAGCCGGTATGGTGGACGTGTTGCGCCAACGAAACCCAGGTGTCCCGGGCCTCTACAGCTGGTGGACCGCTCGCGGTGGTGCCCGCGAAAAAAATGTCGGATGGCGAATTGATTTATTTCTGGTCAGCGAATCGCTGATGCTGAAAGTCGAGGACGCCGCCATCCACGCGGATGTGATGGGATCGGATCATTGCCCCATCAGCCTGGGCTTGAAGGATTGAAAGAGCCCGGATGAAACAACAAGGGCCCCAAACGGGGCCCTTGTTGTTTCATCTTTAGAAAGGTTTTCAGAGACCCTTGACGAACTCTTTGCACTCGCCAGCGTGCTTCCCGCTCGGTGACAGTTCGAGACATTTCTTGAAGGCTTCCTTGGCGCTCTTAAGGTTGCCGTTATTAGCCTCGATGAGCCCCATCATGTAATAGGAGTCAGCGAAATTCGGGTCAATTTGAATGGCCTTAAGGATGTGTTCCTTGGCCTCTTTTATCCTGTTGGCGTTGTAGGCGACGACCCCGTCGTTGTATGCATTTTCAGGTCTAGGGCCGTTGACCTCGTCGAGCGTGGCCTGGTATTTGGCCTGGGAGGTCTTGTCGCCCTGCTCCTTGGCGATGTCTGCCAGGGCCACGAGAACGGTCATGTCCTTGGCGTCCGCTTCGAAGGCTTTCAGGAGCAGCGGCTTAGCCAGATCGAGCTTTGCGGGAACCTTGTCCTGCTGGCCGACCTTGTAGAGCGTCACCCCGTATGTGCGGCTGACGGTCTTCAGCTTGTCCTCGAGGATCTGCTTATCGGCAACATCCTTGGTCTTCTCGATGGAGCCTTTGAGAGCGGTTAGGGCCTTGGCTAGAAGCGGCTCCGCATCTTTGAAGTTCTGGACGTTGTAGAGGTCCTTGGCCTGGTTGAAAGAATCCGACCCTTCGTTATCCAATGCAGCGCCCTCATCCACCGGTGCCGCACTGGCAGCGGATCCTTTCTCTTCGGCAGCCGTGAGCATGGTGAAATCTTTGATCGTCAACTCGCCGAGGGGGACCTTGATGCGGTCCTGGATGGTGACGAATCCGGGGGCCACAATGGTCACGTCGTACATGACTGGCTGGAGACCGATCTGCATGAACTGTCCCTTCGCGTTGGCCTTCAATTCCTTGGTGAAGGTGATGTCCGTGCGTTTAAGGGTCACAATGGCGCTGGGAATGGGCTTGCCATCCTTGGTAAACACTTTTCCCGTAATGCCCCCCGTCGTTTCAGCCGCCAGGCTGAGACAGAGCGGAAAGGTCATGAGGGTGGGGACGAGACGGCGCATGGGCTTCTCCAAACAGACTACCTCCTTCATGCTCCCATTCTTGCAATGGTGCGAGCAAGGCCTAGAGCTGAGGTAGATCGCATCTAATTCCAAAACGGCCCCAAACCCTGATTTTGCGGTTGTCATTGCTCCGGGCTTATTTGGCCTCGGGCGTCAGGCTTTGGGCGCCGTTGCTGATGACATCTCAAGCGGGACAAACACCAGCAACAAAGCCTGAGGCCTGAGGCCTTCTTTCATTGATCTCAGCGGCAAAACCCGGGCTAAGTCCACCAGTGTGGTAGGCTTCTGGAAAATAACGGGGTCTACAATGAAGGCATCGGTTCCCGAACCGTCCTTTTCAAGGTTGGTTCATTTGCTGGCTGAACAGGCTCTCCTCTCCATGGGGGTTCCTCACCCAGACCTAAAGGACCAGCCCCCAGTCAATCCCGAAGTCGCACGGTTTTACGTGGACCTGATGAGTATTCTTCAATCCAAGGTGAAGGGAAATCTGACCGATTCGGAAAACCGAGAAATGGAAGACGTCATGTATCACCTGCGAATGCGGATACTCAACCTTCAGCCTG
>JAYVXV010000137.1:0-19857 GCA_043784905.1 Holophagaceae bacterium
GCGCGTCCGCGATCGAGACGGTCGGCGCTTCGGATGATGCCGGCGTAGTTCCAAAGGGTGGTACGGATGAGGCTCCAATCCTGATCCACCAGCAGTGGATCAGGTGCTTCAGATTTCACCGGCAGCTCCCACGAGGCGAATGTAGAAGCCTGCGGGCATTGGGTTTCAGGCAGTTCTGAGACGATGGCCTCCGCCGCACGGTGACCCCAGAGCAGGCCTTCCAGCAAGGACGTGGAAGCCAGCCGATTGGCGCCATGAACCCCCGTGCAAGCCACTTCGCCCGCAGCGTAAAGTCCGGGCAGACTCGTTCGCCCATCCAGATCCACCAGCACGCCGCCGCAGAAATAGTGCGCCGCGGGCACCACGGGAATGGGCTGGCGCAGCGGGTCCAGATGCTCCGCCATGCAAGCGGCGAAGATGGTCGGGAAATGCTCTTCAAGGTTTAGTCGCTTCGCCACGGGCCGCAAATCCAGGTAAACAGAGGGCTCGCCGCTGGTGGCAAGCTCCTGGAAAATGGCCCGGCTCACCACATCGCGGGGGGCCAGCTCCATTTGCTCCGGCGCATATTTCTGCATAAACCTTTCGCCCCGGCGGTTCACGAGATGGGCGCCTTCGCCCCTCAGGGCTTCGGTCAGCAGCATCCGGGGTTTACCGGGCACGTAAAGCGCCGTCGGATGAAATTGAACGTACTCACAATTCACGATGCGCGCGGTGGCGCGGTAGGCCGCCGCAAGACCATCCCCCGTGGCAGAAGATGGATTCGTCGTATGCAGGTAGAGGTAGCCCAAACCACCCGTGGCGAGCACCGTGCGTTTGGCCACCGCGACGGCGACCTCATCGGTGGTCTCATCGAATAAATAGGCACCCCAAACGTGCAGCGGATCGTAGACCTGGAGCGGATCAGCGGCATGATGGGGCAGCGTGAGAAGGTCCACTAACATTCGGTTTTCGAGCACTCGAATGCGTGGATGCTGACGCACCGCATCACTCAAAATGTCTTGAATGGCTCGGCCCGTGGCGTCCTTGGCGTGATAGATGCGCTTAGCGCTGTGAGCGGCTTCTTTGGTGGGATCGGGTTCGCCCTCGGCATTCTGATCGAAAGGTACACCGAGGCGATCCCATAAAAAGTTATGGCAGAGTTTCGGGCCCTCTTCGGCCAGCAACTGCACCGCTTCGGGCCGACAAAGACCCGCACCAGCGGCCTCGATATCGGACTCCAGCAAGGTAGATGAATCGTGCTCGCTCTCACCAGGCATTCCAATGATGCCGCCTTGGGCCCAGGCCGTATTGCTCATGCCCAAGGTGTCTTTCGCCACCAAAACCACGTCCGCGCCCAGATCCGCCGCACGCAACGCCGACACACACCCTGCGATGCCCGCGCCCAGCACCAGTACGTCGCAAGTGATCATGAAGGCTCCGAACGCGCGGCAAGCGTCGAATTTGCAATATCCCAGCGCGGCACCGGCATGGCCCATAGAGGATCCAATGGGTCCAATGGATCCAATGGATCCAAATCACCAGGTTCAGAATTGAGGTAGGCCATGCGCTCTTCCGTGAATTGCACCGCGTCGCGATGATCCACCACACCCCAAGGCGTGTCCAATAATCCATGGAAGGGCTCCAGTCGCGCCAGGGCTTCATCCCACACGGCCTTCATCCCATTCACGTTGTGAAGCTGCTGATGGTGGTATCCCGCAGTCATTAGAATGAGACCCTGTAAGCCTTGGCGAAGATCTCCACTCGATGCTTTCCACAAGGTTTCCAACGCATCGTGGGTCTCGTGGAAAAGGGCGCTGTTGAAAAGAGCCAAGCCCGAGAGAAGACCGTAGGCATCATCGCTTGGGATTTCCGTGAGCGCGGCTAACGCCACTCCACTTCGGAGGCTCACCAACGGACCCAATTGGCCCCAAGCGGGATGCGGCTTCCAACCCGTGGCCCCCGGCTCTGCCGTATCAGGAAAGCGCGCGATCATCTCGTTCCAGGCAGCTTCAGGATCGTCCATTCCAAGTGCGTGAAGCATCTTCGCGGCATGGACGAACAACAGGTGTTCAGGAAGCCCCTCGGTGAATGCCTGTCGCAGTTTTGGCGCCCCCAAAACCGTTGGCCAAACCAACAAGGCGCGGTCTTTTGGATCATGCAGGGCCGCTTCCAGCCTTGTTCTAAGGAATCGTTGCACCAGAATCGGAAGCGTCGGCTGGCGCTGGAAGAATAGAGGCCGCGCACCTAAACAGCTCATGCTCCAGCACCAGGCAAGGGGCGCACGGGAAGCACGATAAGGTTCAGGATTTTCCCACCCAACGCGTTGTCTTCCATGACGCCCCACCTGCAGCCTTCGATCCGACTGCGCCTTACTTTTGCGGGATCGCCTTGTTGGTGTTTTAGGATCCATCGTGCCACGCGGCCTCGGTAGAGCTTCGAGAAATGGCTGATGGCCCTGCCCTGTTCATCCACGATTTCAAGCGTGTGGCGAGGCCGCTCCCAACCTGAAATCAGATCGGCCTGTTCACCAGGAATTAATGCCCAAGTGGGACCTTCAGGGATGTTCTTGAGCTGGGACTTCAGATGTTTTTTCCAGTGGGTTTTCAACCCCGGAATTCCCGATAGCTTGAGCTTGTAGGGCGGCACGGAATCCTGACCATTCACCAGACCGCGAAGATTTGAAAAAATGAAGACTTGGCGCCATGATTCCCTGGGGAGTGAGGCGGCATCCAGCGCCGCAAACGCTACCCCCTGGTAGCGCTCCAGTGCTGACATCAGGGGCACCGGATGACGGAGCGCCAGGGCTTCTTCACAGGCTTTTTGAAGCGCCTTATCCTTCACCGAAAACGCCTTGGTGCAGGCACCAGGCCCGCCGTGGACTACTAGCTCCACCAATTTTTCGCGCACCCATTTCTGCGCAGGGCTTTCCGATAATTTCCCCGAGTGACCGCCGGGCGCCTTCTCTTCGCTGGGCGCCAACAAAATAATCGGATTCACGAATGGGCTTCCTGGAGAGAAGGCGCAAACGCTTCCGCTTCTGAGCGCTCGCGGGCTTCGATCCACGATTCCATGGGTACCAAATGAAGACCGCCCCACAGATCCCGTAATCGCACACCGTATCCTTGCAAACCGGCGCGATGTGCAAAACGATGTCCAAGACTGGCATCCGGCAGCATCGGCTGACCTTCATCCAGTTCCCAAGGGTGCAGAACTAACGGATTGCCCGCATTATCGGCTGCCAGCGCGTGAAGTTCACCGCGCAGCAAGAATTTTGGCAACACCCGCATGGCCCAGCCCCAAAGCGGGATGGTCAAAGGGCCCAAGCCCAGCACCGGCGGCGGCAACTCCCACAAGTTTTCATCAAGCCGATACGGGCGGCGGGACCAACATGGATTACCTAGCACCTTTAGCGGTGCGCGGCTGGAATCGAAGGCGAACCCTAAGGGCGGAAGCTCGCGCCAGAATTCGGCAGCACCGTCTCGCAGGCTCCATTCCGGCGCACGAAAGCCCAGCACTTGGGAGCCAGAAATATCTTCGATCAGCGCCTTGCCATCCCGCAGTGAATGGCGGAACTCACCTTGTCCAAGTTCAAAAGCCCGAGCGTGGGTGAGACCGTGAAGACCCACGCGATGGCCGTTGGAAACGATGCGCCTCAACAACTCAGGGTGGCGCCGCGCCTGATCCCCCAGACAAAACCAAGTGGCCTTCGCTCCCAAATCATCACAGAGCTGAAGGGATAAATCCGTGGCGCGGGTTAGCCGATCTTCGTAACGAATGAGCGCGTCCGCTCCATCAAAAGGCGGACAGCAGAGCTGAAACCAGTCTTCCCAATCCAGGGAGAGCGGCAGGGTCCCAATAAATTCAGTCAAAAGAACCTCACGTGAAATTGCGTTCGGAGAGGCTGATGAATTCGAGCGCAAAGTCGTCTAACTCGGTTTGCCATTGTTTGAGGTGGCCCTGAAAATAGTTGAACGCAATGAGCGCCGGAATGGCTGCCACCAAGCCGATGGCCGTGGCCACCAGGGCTTCGGAAATGCCCGGTGCTACCGTCGCAAGGTTGGCGTTGCCCGTGGCGCCGATGCCTTGGAAGGCGTAAATAATTCCCCATACCGTACCCAATAGGCCCACAAAGGGGCTGACTGCGGCGATGGTGGCCAGGATCCCGAGGTGTCTTTCCATGCGCCCCATCTCCACCACCGAGGCCCGCGTCAGGCTGCGTTCTACGGCTTCCATGCTGCGAATCTGGGCGCGACCCCCGGAAACGGGAGAACGCAGCTGATAGGTGACTTCCGTATAGCCCGCATTGAACAGGCCCAGCAACGGACTCATGGTGAAAAATCCCGCTTGCTGCTTGAGTTCGCGCCAATCATTCGTGCGCCTGAAAGCCGCTCGGAATGACTCGGTGGCCTTACGGCTGCGGGCGATGAGCAGGCCCTTCATAATGATGACGACCCAGGACAAAATGGAGAACATAGCGAGCAGCAGCAACACGGACTTGGCGACAGGACCGCCGTGTAGGACGACTTCCCACAGATTGATGCCGGTGCCTTCCAGCAGGGCCAATGTAAACATTCAAACTCCAAGTATGAGTCTATCTTAGCAAAGGCCTGGGCCAGGGGCTCGCGTTAGGGGCCGTTACGAAATAACCATTGCTTTTCTGGGTATTTTGTTATGGCCCCTTATGCCGGCCCAACATCAAAATGACAAAGTGGTTTTTGTCGCAAAGGCTTACACTGCTTCGATGCGCGTATTGGTCATCGGATCGGGGTATGTGGGGCTGGTGGCTGCGGCCTGTTTTGCCGAGGCCGGCAACACGGTGCTTAGCGTGGATGTGGACGCGGCGAAGGTGGCACGACTCAAGAAAGGCGAAATTCCCATCTTCGAACCAGGCCTTGATGAAATCTTCAAGCGTCATTTAGCCTCGGGCGCACTGGCCTTTAGCACAGACCTCCGTGACGGCATCGCCGAGGCCGATGCAGCCTTCATCTGCGTGGGCACCCCACAAAGCGAAGACGGCAGCGCCGACCTGCGTTTTGTCTTGCAGGTGGCCACGGAAATCGGCGGGGCCATGGATTTGCGTGCGAAAGACGCCCCACCGCTGATCGTGGTGGATAAGAGCACCGTGCCCGTAGGCACTGCGGCCAGGGTTCAAGGTGCCATCGCGGGGAAAGGTACCAAGCGCGCTTTCGAGGTGGTGAGCAATCCGGAATTTCTGAGAGAAGGCAGCGCCATCGAGGATTTCCTGAAACCCGATCGAGTCGTGGTGGGTTGCCAAAGTGACCATGCCGAAAGCGTCATGAAGGCCCTCTACGAACCCTTCTTGAAAGCTTCTGGCGGAAAATGGTTCCGCATGGATCCCGCCTCCGCTGAGCTTACGAAGTACGCCGCCAACGCCATGCTGGCCCTGCGCATCAGCTTCATCAACGAGATCGCGCGGCTTTGCGAATCCATCGGTGCGGACGTGGACTTTGTCAAAGCTGCCATTGGCGCAGACCATCGCATCGGGCCGGCTTTCCTTAATCCAGGTCCCGGATTCGGCGGTTCTTGCTTTCCAAAGGATCTACAAGCCCTGCTCAAGACCGGTCGCGAGCACGGCCATGCCTTCATGACGTTGGCATCCACCGTAGAAGCCAACCGTCATCAAAAGCAGGTACTGACCTCCAAGGTCCGCCAACATTTCGGCGTGGAGGGCGGCGCGCCGGCGCCTCTGGCGGGTAAGCATTTCGCGCTCTGGGGGTTGGCCTTTAAGGCGCACACCGACGACATTCGCGAATCCATGAGTCTGGAACTCATCGAAAGCCTCGTAGCCCTTGGAGCGACGGTGACCGTGCACGATTTTGAAGCCATGCCCGCCGTGAAAGCCAAGATTGGCGACAAGGTGGCCTACGCCAACGATCCCATTTCGGCCTGCGAAGGCGCCGATGCCTTGCTCATTTCCACGGAATGGCCGCAGTACAAGGCCGCAGATCTTAATGCGGTGGCCTCGAAACTCAAATCCAAAGTGATGTTCGACGGCCGGAATCTCTTTCGCCCCGAAACCATGAAGGCCGCAGGATGGACATACCACAGCATCGGTCGCCGGAGAGTGCAGCCATGACCGTTACGACCCACATCAAACTTGAACAAATCGCTCACGCCCGCTCGGGTGACAAGGGCGATGGCTCGAATGTGGGGCTGATCGCCTACACCGACGCGGGCTACAAATTGATCCACGAAGCGGTGACATCCGAACGGGTGAAACGTCATTTCAGCCAGATTTGCTTCGGCGACGTGGAGCGATTCGATGTGCCCAACTTGCGGGCCCTCAACTTTCTGCTGCATGATTCCCTGGGCGGCGGCGGTAGCGAAAGCGTTAAGACCGACGCGCAGGGCAAAACCCACGGGCAAGCCCTTTTGCTCATGGAAATTCCCCTGCCAGTCGGTGTTTCGCTGGCGGAATTGATAGCTTAGGAGCCGTTAGGAAAGGACCCGTGCTTTTCTGGTTATTTTGTTACCGTCGCAACACCCGTTCGACTTCACAATCTTCACAATGGCAAAGCGTTTTGTCGCGTCGGCTTAAACCCAACCCTGTTTCACGCGTCTAATCGAACTGGAGACTCTCATGGGCAACCTCGGACTCACGGAAATGCTTCTCATCGGCATCGCATTGCTGATCTTTTTCGGACCTTCACGCTTGCCCGAATTGGGCAAGAGCATCGGTAAAGGGATTCAGGAATTCAAGAAAGCCAGCAAGGAGATCACGGACTCCGTGAAAGACGACATCACTACGGAAAAAAAGTGACCGGCATTTCGGCATTGACCGAATAGACCGAATAGACCGAATTGGAAAGATGCGCCTCATTTGGGGCGCGTCATTTTTCACCGGCAGCCGAAATCTGAGAGCCGAAACCCATGCCCTTGCCCGAAACGCAGCCCAACCAAATGAGTTTCTGGGAACACCTGCAAGAACTGCGGGTGCGCATTGTGCGTTCGCTCGTCATCGTGATCGCGGCTTTCGCCTTCACCTATGGATACCCCTTCGGCTATCACGACATTCCGCCCTTGAGATTCAAGCTACTGGAGTGGGCGCAAAAACCCTTTATTGATGCCATGGCTAGGCAATTGCATCGCCCCGCATCCGAATTGGTCGGCCAGAATTCACCTTTCGCATTCACCGATCTCACCGAGCCCTTCATTTCCTTGATGCGGCTCTCGCTGTGGGCGGCGGCCTTCCTGGCGGCGCCCTTTCTCTTCTATCAGCTCTGGGCTTTTATTCGCCCAGGTCTCTACGACCGCGAAAAGAAATTGGCCATTCCTTTCGTGGTGGCCACCAGCGGGTGCTTCATCGGTGGTGCGGTCTTTGCGTACTATCAGGCGTTCAAATTTTTAGGTGACATCCTGTTTCAGGAAGCGGCGGCAGCGGGCTTACGAGCCAACCTTCACGTCGCTGATTACCTGGATCTGTTCATCAGCACCTTGCTCATCACCGGCGTCATGTTCGAGCTGCCGGTGCTGTTTTATTTCCTGGCGCGCTTCCGGATCGTCACCGCTAAGTGGATGCTGAAATACTGGCGCCACGCCACCATCATCATCCTCATCTTCAGCGCCTTCTTCACACCCGGAGACGTCGTGCTCACCACGATCTTCTTTAGCGTCGTGCTGCTGGGCCTCTACTTCATTTCGATTCTGGTGGCTTGGGCCGCAGAACCCAGAAAACCCAAGGAAGCACAGTCGTCTCCCGAAGACCCAGAAGAGTGAGTTCTAAAACTATTTGAAACCGAAGTTCGAGCTTCGTGTTCATACCATTCATTTCTTCGTGCCCTTCGTGTCCTTGGCGCCTTCGTGGTGATTCTTCCTTTTTTTACGAGAATTCGTATCAAGCCTGATCCCCGCTAAGCTAAGGCGATGAACTGGCCCACTTTGATTCATGACTGGAACCGCGGCTCAGGCGCCTCACTGGTGACCCAAGGACGCGTTCCCCTGCTGGATGACGAGACCCTGCGGGACGGGCTGCAGAGCCCTTCGGTGCGGGATCCAGAGATATCGGCGAAGCGCGATTTACTGCACCGCTTGGCGAAACTGGGCGTTCATTCCGTGGACTTGGGAATGCCTGGAGCTGGACCCAATGCCTCTGCGGCGGTGAAAGCCCTGATGATCGAGATTCGGGATCATCGGTTACCCATTTCACCCAACGTCGCCGTGCGCACGTTGGAAGCCGATCTCGTGCATGTGGCCGAGATCCAACAGAAGGTCGGAATGCCGCTGGAAGTAGGCGCCTTCCTTGGTTCTAGCCCCGTTCGCATGGATGTGGAGGGCTGGGATATCGCCTTTCTTGTGAAGACCGTCCGCAGCGCCGCAAGTTTCTGCCGCCTTCATTCCATTCCCATGATGATGGTTACCGAAGACACCACCCGCGCCAGCCCAGAGGTGTTAAAAGCCATTTACCGTGCGGCGCTGGAAGAAGGCGCGCAGGCCATCTGTCTCTCTGATACTTGCGGCCACGCCACCCCCGAAGGCACCCGCAACCTCGTGAAATTCATCCGCGAGGATGTGCTTCAAGGCCAGAAAATCCGTATTGATTGGCACGGCCACAATGACCGCGGGCTGGGCGTCGCCAACGCCATCGCGGCCTTCGAGGCTGGCGCGGATCGTCTCCACGGCAGCATCCTTGGCATTGGTGAGCGCTGTGGCAATGTGCCTTTGGATCAACTGATGATGAACCTCATCCTGATGGGCTATTGGGAGGGCGATCTCACGGATTTACCCGCCATCGCCGAGCGTGTGGCTGAACTCTGCGAATTCGAGATTCCCGCGAACTATCCGATGCTAGGTCGTGATGCCTTTCGCACGGGCACGGGCGTACACGCGGCGGCCATCGTAAAGGCTCTGAAACGCGGTGACGCTCAGCTTGCCGACGCCGTCTATTCTGCCGTTCCAGCCAGCCTGGTGGGCCGCCGTCAGGAGATTGAGATCGGCCCGGTAGCAGGCCATAGCAACGTCACGTACTGGCTCGAAATGAATGGATTTGACGTCAACACCGAGCGCGTAGAACGCATCCTCCACAAAGCCAAGCTGAGCCACCGAATTCTAACGGATGCAGAGATCCGGGCGATGCTGTAGAGAAGATCAAAAGCAGCCGCAGATTTCGCAGATTCACGCAGATGAAAATCCGCGGAAAGAGTCGTCATGTGCCAGCCCCGCGAAGCGATTTTGGACCGGAATTAAGGGTGGTGGCACTCTGTGTTCTCTGTGGCTCGGTGGTGAATCTATTTTTGTGAATGCGGAATTGTATGAGTGCGAAGGACGGCATGGGTCGAGAGCAGCTAAAGCACATAGCCAATAGCCCAGAACCTTCCCTATTGCCCCAACCAGCGTGTGCCTTTGGGCGGCTGAAACGTGAAAGTGGCGGATGGAAATTCTTTCGATGGAATGGTCGCACCCACCAGCTCTAGCATCTGCCCAGCACCGGATGCATCGGTCCAATGCAATCGTTTTGGCAGCCGGTCGCCGCCTTCGATGCGAATTTCGGGGAGACCAAGCTTTAGCGGTCGGATACGCACCTCGCCTTTTTCTCCGGCTTCTATTTTAAAATTTCCATCCAGCCTTGAGGGGTCCGTCAACAGGCGCAGCAGGGGTGTTTCTGCGGCCGCGTCACGCAGGCTCATGCTTTGGGCGGTTCGCGTATCGGGATCGAACTGTATGAGATCGCGGCCATCCGCCACTAGCTGCAATCCGTCCTCGTAAACCACATGAATGCGCCCGCCTTTCGCCAATCGCAGGGTGCCCTTGCGCTGGATCTTGCCGAACACGGCGCTATCCGAAGTCTGGACGAAACTCGCCTCCATCCGTGGAATGGTCGTGAAGGCCTTCCACCACGTTGGCAATCCCGGCGCTGATCCAAAGGCGACCGACACCCACAGGAACGCACCTAAGCAGCTTGTCCTGTTCATTCTATTTCTATCCAGGCATCTGTAGAGGCACCTGCCGAGCCATTGGGGGGCGGCCATCAAGGACGCTTGAGTTCGATGCTCAGCTTGGCGGCGATGCCCTTGGACGGCGCAGCGCGTTTGAGTGAACCTTCACCCACGACCAAACCTTTTTGCTTCACCGTGACCACGATTTCCAATTCAGATGGGTCGAGCTCCGATGGCAGATCAACCCGGATGATCGAAGGCGCCCCGAATTTTCCCACCAGGGTTAGCTCGCCCAGCAATGAGTTGATGGCGTCTTTGGGATTTGGGGATTTGCCTGCGGTGGGTGCTGGCCTTGAAGGACTCGGAATCGAAAAGGTGGGTTGTTTCCTGATCGGATCAAGGGGTTTGGGCTGAAGGGATGGGACAGATGCAGCAGTTGATGCGAGTTGTGCCGGTGCCCCCACTGCTGAATCGAGAGCCGTGGCTTCATCCTTGGTCTCTGGAAACTCAGCCGCTGCGGGCATGGGTCTTTCAGCGGTTTCTTCATCAGGCAGGGGCGCTACTCGCATCGCGCTCACGGGCTGTGTGGCCGATGGATCAAATTCTTTCTCGCTGGGGCCGGACAGCAAATCACCCGACGGACTCGCTGCTTGAGGACCACTGCTCACGTCGCCCGATTTGTAGTCGGTATCTTCGTCCAGAACCCTGGAGTCGGAGAGGTCGAGTGTGGAGAGGGCTTGCGCGGGCGTGAGCGAAGAAGGCCCTTGAGGAACCGACAGCATGGGGTCCGGCACCATGATCTTGATGGGTGGTTCCTTGGCGATGGTGGGGGCTGGTGCGGTGGTCTCACCGAGCACGTGGGTCTTGATATGACCTAGGCTCAGTTTGGTGATGCCGCGCAGGGTTTCAAAAACACCCGTCCCATCCTGAGCGCAGGCCTGAAAGCTGGGCTGGCCTTTGAGATTCAATTCTTTTTCAAGTTGCTCAACGGGGACGATGTTCTTCAAGTCCCGCTTGTTCCACTGGAACACCATCGGGATGTCGCCGATCTTGAGGCCTAATTCTTTCAAATTTTCTTCGAGGTTCTGCAAACTCTCTTTGCTGGCATCCAGCATTGGAACCTGGCTATCCACCACGAACACGATGCCATCCACGCCCTTGAGCACCAGCTTTCGGGTGCTGTTATAGAAGACCTGGCCAGGCACGGTGTAGAGCTGCAACTTGGTCTTGAACCCGCCCACCATGCCGACATCCATGGGCAGCAGATCGAAGAACAGGGTACGGTCCGTCTCGGTATTGAGGCTCACCATTTCACCGCGAGCCTTGGTGGAGGTCTTGCCATAAATGGTGTTGAGGTTGGTGGTTTTCCCGCACAAACCCGGACCGTAATAAACGATCTTGGCCGTCATTTGACGGGTCGCGTGGTTGAAAAACACCATTGGAAGTCCCTCGATACTGGAAAGCTGAGTGTATCCCGAAGACCTTCAGCCTTCCATCGTTGCATTGTTAAAAATTGCGAAGGTTAGGGGCCGTGACAAAATAACCAGTGTTCTTCTGGTTCTTTTGCTACGGCCCCTTATGCCGGACCTAGTCCGGCGCGATGGATGATGCTCCCAAACCGAATCGAAGGGCTACGGCCCCTTTCACCCTCCGAGTATAAAGAGCCCTAATTGAATCACCAGAAGTACGCTGCTGCTTCACCAAGGGCTCTTAACCCGGATTTTGCAGTTGTCATTGTTCCGGGCCGCTTCAGGCCTCGGACATCAGGCCTCGTTGTCGTGGGTCGCTATCGCATGCATGTGTGCAAGATGGCCCATACAAAATCAACAACGAAGCCTGAAGCCAGAGGCCTGATGCCTTCTTACGATGAGCACAAACGCAAAATCCGGGCTTAATGCCGGACCTAGTCCGGCGCGATGGATGATGCTCCCAAACCGAATCAAAGGACTACGGCCCCCTAGGTCAGCCCGCCATCGCAATGACCAAATACTTTGGCGCAACAGCATTAGATCGCTTTGAGGGCTGCCAGTACCTCCGCTTCGTGTCCCTCAGGCTTTACGTCACGAAAGATGCGACGGATGACACCCTGTTTATCAATGACGAAAGTGACCCGTTTAGCAAAGCCCAGACCTACCATTTTCACGCCATAGGCATTGATGATCGCTTTGTCGGGGTCCGCCAACAGACTGAATGGCAGGTGGTATTTGGTGGCAAACGCCTCATGGCTTTTCATGTCGTCGGCACTTACACCCAGCACCACAGCGCCCGCAGCCTTAAGCGCCTCATTGCCGTCGCGCAACGAGCAAGCCTCCTTGGTGCAGCCTGGCGTGTCATCCTTGGGGTAGAAATACAGCACGACCGCAGATTTTCCATTGAAGTCTGCAAGCTTGATGGTCTTGCCATGCTGGTCCTGGGCGGTGATGGCCGGGGCCTTCACACCTTCTCTCAGGTCTGTGGCGGGTGCATTGAAGCAAGAAAGGGACGCGATGACGACCATGGCCAATTTGAAAAATCGCATGGGAGGCTCCTGTTCAGAAAGCCAGTATCTCACTCCCACCCGTGCAAAGATCAACGGCTTGGCAGCCGTTACAAAATTACCCGTGCTTTTCTGGGTATTTTGTTTCGGCACCTAATGCCGCTCCGATATCACAATGACAAAGTTATTTTGTAGCTACGGCTTATGGATGAATCATGAAGCGCATCGCGGTGATTCCTGGCGACGGCATTGGGCCAGAGGTCATGGCTGAAGCCCTGCCGTTGCTGGACTGGGCCCGAAACCAAGGCCGAGAACTGGAATGGGTGCGATTCCCCCAGGGCGCAGACCACTACCTGGCCACTGGAGAAACGCTGTCCAACGATACATTTTCGGACCTCCGCGATCATTTCGACGCCATCCTTTTCGGCGCGGTGGGTGATCCCCGAATTCCCGATGGGCGCCACGCGGAGGGCATCCTGTTGCGCCTGCGCCGGGATTTAAAATTGCGCCTGAATCAGCGCCCCTGCACCCCCATCTTGGATGCCCATGTCCCCCTAAAAGGCGTGACCGCTTCAGATATCCGCATCGAAGTGTTCCGCGAGAACACTGAAGGCCCCTATTCTCTAAAGGGCGAAACCGGCGAGCGGAGTGCCACCGATTTTGCTATTCACACCGATGAGGCGGTCACCACGCTGCTGCGAGCCGCGTTCCAAAGGGCCGAAACGTTAAAGGCACCCTTGACCCTCGCTCACAAAGCCAACGTGCTGAAACATGGCCATGGCCTTTGGATGCGGTGGTTCAAAATGATGCAGAGCGAATTCCCCTCCGTGAAGTCCAACGCCGTGCACGCAGACGCCTTGCTCTGCGCCCTGGTTCAGCGGCCACAGGATTTTGCCATCATCGCGGCTGACAACTACCTGGGGGATCTCATCAGTGATTTGTTGGCTGCTTTCCAAGGCGGAATGGGGCTGGCTGCATCGGCGAATATCGCGTTGGCACATGATCCGGCTTGGGTCGGGGAGCCGCCGTATCGGTGTGGTGGATTGTTTGAGCCCGTGCATGGATCCGCGCCAGACATCAAAGGAAAAGGCGTGGCAAATCCGGCAGGCATGATCCTCAGCACCGCTCTGATGTTCCACTACCTCGGCTGGAAGACCGAGGCTTCAATGATTGAATCCTCCGTGAAACAAGCGCTCTCCAAAGGAGCTGCAACCCAGGATCTGGGGGGAAACCTCAGCACCGCTGAGATGGGTCACGCCATTCGAGAACATCTGATCCCGAATCGTATTCAAAAAGCTGAAAAAAGCCACAGATGAACACTGATGAGCACGGATAAAACACCTAGGTCCACCAGCCGCGAACCTGGCTCGGAATTGCTTCGGGGGCACATGATGCGGATTGGGCATTCAAGAGAAAGAGTCAGCGGGCAGCGGAGAATATGAGTGAAGCGGAGAAAGGCGATCTCTTTGGAATTTTCAGCCCTGTGTGGCGCAAAAGAAACCAACCCTTTCCCGCCGCTGCCCTCCATCCCTTCTTAGCTACCCTCCGCGTAGCGGCTTTTATCTTTTTTGATCGCACCTGGTATCAGCAGCTGCGCATCACGCCTACAACAACGCCTTGGAGATTGATGCGCTGAGGGTCGTAGCATTTGGGACTGAGATCAGGGTTGTGGGGGATGAGCCAGACCCCTTGCTTGTCCTTGCGATACTCCTTGAGCGTGGCTTCTTCTCCATCAATGAGGGCCACCACGCGCTCACCGTTGCGCACTTCGGCCTTATGTTGGAGCACCACCAGATCACCATCGAGAATGGCGTCTTCAATCATGGAATCCCCGCGCACCCGGAGCACGAAAAGATCGCCACGTTCACGATGAATAACGTTGGGGACTTCAATGGGCAGGGCGCGATTTTCAGGGATGAGCGGTGTTCCCGCAGCCACATCGCCGCAAAAAGGAAGCACCCGTGCCGGAACAAGTCGGCTGACGGAAGACGTAGCCGAATGACCTGCGGTCCCAGCCGTTCTACCCATTCCGGCCATTCCAGCCATGCCATCCATCTCGTCCATATCATGCAGGTCTTCATGAAAAGGAACACCCTTGTCCCGCACCACAATGTTGTTGCCCTTACCGTGGCTGCGGCCCAGAAAGCCTTTGTCAATGAGGTGCTGCACATGCTTATGGATCGTGCTCACCGCGCTGGAACCCACGCCCGTACCGATCTCGGAAAGGGTGGGGCTGCGTTCCTCGTCCCTTACGAAGGCGCGAATAAATTGAAGCACTGCCAATTGGCGTTTGGTGAGGTCGGTAGATGTCATGAGTCCAAGGTAGGAAGCATCACGGGCCAGGTCAATCCCTTTTTTTTCGTTTTTTTTATGGAGCCCGTTTTGGGCCCTTCCCAAGGCGCCAAGAATCCCTCCTCGGAATAACGCCACTCACGTTCTATACTCGACAGATGTTGCTTACGAGACGCGCCGGCCCGCATGAGGGATCCGGTTTGCGCAAGGGGCTTTGATAAGGGGAAGGAAACCCATGTCCACCACGCTCGACACGGCCCACGAGGCCACTGACACGAAAACGCTCGTGAACGATTTCTCCATCGAAATCGGCACGGTGAACGGCTCCGGTTCCCAAACCGCCAACAGCGTGCTGATGCGCACCATCTTTCAGATGGGCGTGCCCGTCAGCGGGAAAAACCTTTTCCCGAGCAACATCGCGGGGCTGCCGACCTGGTTTCAGATCCGCGCCAACACGAAGGGCTACGTGGCTCGCAAAGCCATTGTGGATCTCATGATCTGCATGAATCCAGAGACCGCGAAAGAGGACGTGCTCAAGCTTTCTGCCGGCGCCATCGTGATCTACGACGAACCCCTGAAGCTCAACACACTGCGCGACGATCTGCTCTATTACCCCGTGCCCTTTCAAAAGCTCGTCACCGCCAGCTGCCCCGAGCCCAAATTGCACAAACTCGTGAAGAACATGATCTATGTTGGGGTCGCGGGTCAGATGCTTGGCTTCGACATGATCGAGACGAAAAAGGCCATCACGAAGCAGCTCAAAGGCAAGCAGAAGGCTATCGAAATTAATCAGGCTGCGGTGGACGCGGGGTTCGCCTGGGCCGCTGAAAATATGCCCGCCCAGAACCGCTTAAAAGTCGTCGCGGACAACAAGACCCAAGGCAACATCATCATTGACGGCAATGCGGCTTGCGCCCTGGGCTCTATGTTCGCGGGCGTCCAGGTGGTGGGCTGGTACCCCATCACGCCTTCCAGTTCGTTGGTGGAATCCCTTATTGATTACGCCGACGAATACCGTAAAGACGAAAGCGGCAAGAGCACCGTCGCCATTGTGCAGATGGAAGACGAATTAGCTTCGGCGGGTCTCGTGTTCGGTGCGGGCTGGGCCGGTGCCCGCAGCATGACCTCGACCTCAGGTCCCGGCATTTCGCTCATGAGCGAATTCATCGGCCTCGGCTATTTCTCGGAAATCCCTGGCGTCTTCTTCAACGTGGCGCGCACAGGCCCGTCCACCGGTTTGCCCACGCGCACCATGCAAGGCGACATCGAGATTTGCGCCAAGTGCAGCCACGGCGACACGCTTCACATCAATCTTTACCCCGGCAACATGAGCGAATGCTTCGATTTTGCCTATGAAGCCTTCAACCTTGCAGAACGTTTCCAGACACCGATTTTCGTCGTTACCGATCTGGATTTGGGTATGCAGAACTGGATGAGCAAACCCTTCGATTACCCCGAAGGAGACTTTGACCGCGGCAAAGTGCTGGGCGAAAAAGAACTGGGAGAAATGAAGGACTGGGGCCGTTACAAGGATGTGGATGGGGATGGCATTCCCTACCGCACGCTGCCGGCGACCCCCGGTGGCAAGGGCGCCTATTTCACCCGCGGTTCAGGTCACAACGCCATGGGCCTTTATTCTGAAAAACCCGAAGATTACGTGGCCTTGGTGGACCGACTGCGCGCCAAATACGAAACGGCCAAAAGCTACGTCCCTAAGCCCCTGATGGACTACACCGACTCCAAGCGCGGCATTCTCGCCTTTGGATCCAGCGATCCCGCCGTGAAAGAAGCACGTGACGTGCTGGTAGATAGCTTCAGTAAAAAGACCGATTACTTACGTCTCCGTGCGCTGCCCTTCACAGCGGATGTGGATGCTTTCCTCAAGGAAAGCGACGTGGTCTACGTGGTCGAGCAGAACCGAGATGGCCAAATGCTCGCGCTCTTGCGAGAGTTCTACCCACAATTCTCCATGAAACTCAAGAGCGTGCTGCATTACAACGGCATGGCCCTTGACGCCCAGACCATCGTTGATCAAATCAATGCGTTCGAGAAATAGGAGACCGAGATGACCACTGCAACACCCAGCGCTCCCGCCGCTCCCTCCACACCCACCAACAAACTCGGTCTCACCAAGCAGGATTATGTCGGCTCCAAGTCCACGCTCTGCGCAGGCTGCGGCCACGACAGCATCACCGCCCAGCTCATCAACGCAGCTTTCGAAATGAACATCGAAGCCTACAAGGTCGGGAAATATTCCGGTATCGGCTGCTCCTCTAAAACCCCCGCCTATTTCTTCAATCAGGCTTGGGGATTCAACAGTGTTCACGGTCGTATGCCAAGTGTCGCTTCGGGTGCCGCACTGGCGAACCGAGAATTGGTGAACATTGGCGTTTCCGGCGATGGCGACTCCATGTCCATCGGCATCGGCCAGCTCATGCACATGATCCGCCGCAATGTGCCGATCATCTACATCATCGAGGACAACGGCGTTTACGGGCTCACCAAGGGCCAGTTTTCCGCCACCGCCGATCTCGGTTCTGTGCTCAAACACGGTTCCGTCAACGAGCTGCCGCCCATTGATCCTTGCACCCTGGCTCTCGAGCTAGGCTGCGGTTTTGTAGCCCGTTCTTTCAGCGGCGACCCCAAGCAAATGAACGCCATTCTGAAGGCCGCAATGGCCCATAACGGCACTTGCATCATTGATATCATCAGCCCTTGCGTGACCTTCAACAATCACGACAGTTCCACCAAGTCCTACAAGAATGCCAAGGACCACGATTTCCCGCTGCACGAGCTGGGTTTCGTGCAGTTCAATGAGCTGGAGCAAGTCGAAATCCCGGCGGGCGAAAGCAAGGTTGTGACTTTCCCGGATGGTTCAAAAGTAACGTTCCGTTCGCTGCACGAAGGCTATGATCCCACCGACCGGTTCGGTGCCATGAAGATCCTGCATGAAGGTGTCGAGAAGGGCGAATTCCTAACAGGTCTCCTCTACGTCAACACCTCCAAGCCAAACATCCACGACACCACCCACATCGTGGATACACCGCTGGTACACCTGAAGCAGGCTGCACTAAAGCCCGGTAAGGACGTGCTCGCGAAGTGCATGGACGAACTGATGTAGTCATCACGATCCACAAAAAAGCCGCCTTCAAGGGCGGCTTTTTTTATCCCGGATTTTGCGTTTGTGCTCATGGTCAGAAGGCATCTGGCCTCTGGCTTCAGGCTTCGTTGTTGATTTTGGATAAGCCATCTGCACACATGCACGCGAAGCGACCAACAACAACGAGGACTGATGCCCGAGGCCTGAAGCGGCCTGGAACAATGGCAACTGCAAAATCCGGGGTGATTATTTCTTCCGCTTCATCTCCTCGATGGCTGGATTCTCCGGGGGTGGCTTGAACTGGTTGTAGTAGACCGAGGGGATCGAAGGCGGGCGAGGGTGGGAGGGATCCATGGCCATGAATTCCGCGAGCATCTGTTTGCTGGTCCTGGAGGCGTAGCCCAGATCGTAGGCCACCTCGAGCAGCGGGATCATTCGGGTGTTGAAATCCAACAGTCGCTGTTGGCGGTCCGGCCCCAAGGCCTCCACCACTTCCACCGTGGCCGAAGGGATTTGCGCGTTCCGTTGCGCCCCTGATTGGCGAGCCTTTTTGTAAGATGGGAAGGCTGCCCTCTCAACCCAAGGCCTGAAGGAAGGCTCGTCCAATTGAAAATCGGGCCTCTCGAAGGTGGACACGGACGGGACAGAGACGGGCCTTTGGCCCCCACCTTGGGGGATCATCATCGTGGTCAACACCATCACAAAGATCATAGGCAGCCGTCTCCAATTCATGGACGGCCAGGTCAACCGTCCTCTAAGCAAATGAGATTTGGAGAAGTTGAGTTCCCTGCGCTAGACTGAGTATTCGCAAGGGCCCGTAGCTCAGCTGGGAGAGCGCCTCGTTCGCAATGAGGAGGTCGTCAGTTCGATCCTGATCGGGTCCACCACGTACTAGATTTCGGCGGTCTTCGGGCCGCCGTTCTCGCGTGATGGGACGACCTCGCCAACTATATACGTCGGTCGTCATCCCGCCTATCGCGCGCATGCGCGCTCCCAATCGCCTTCGGCTCTTGGAGGCGGGAGCCCTCGATCCTGATCGGGTCCACCACGTACTAGATTTCGGCGGTCTTTTTGCCGCCGCTTTCGCATTCATACCGAGTTACGTACAGAAAAACACCCCGCTGAGGGAAGCGGAGAAAGACAAGCTCTTGAATGACCAGCAATCCCTTTTCCTCCGCTGCCCTCCGCCCTTCTCAGCTACCCTCCGCGTAATCGCTTTTATCTTTTGAGCGCGACTCGCGATCAGTGCGCCGCGTAGGTCTTTTCGCCTGCCAGAACCCGTACCGGGAGGTAGTTTTCTTTCGGGGGGATGGGGCAGAAGAACAGCGGGCCGTAGGCACACAAGGGGTTGAAGGCTTTGTTGAAATCGAGCACGGTCGCACCATCCACGCTGCGGGCCACGTAGACGTAGCGGCCTACGCCATAGGTCTCCTTTCCGCTCGTGCCATCACGGAAAATGACGAAGAGCGACTCCGGCTCATCGCTATCAACGAAGGCGTCGAGGCAGTAGCTCTTCCCGAGCAGATCGAAGCTCAGCCTTCCTGCATAGGGAAGGCTTTGTGGACCACCTTGGGTTGATTCAACGGTGACCTCGCGAGTCCCGGCGGCGGGGGTGAATTTCGTAGGCACCCGAAAGCGCCGGTCAAACGGGAAGTACTTCAACCCGCGGTAGCGCCGCATCGCTTCACCCTTCAGATTCGCGACGCGCAGCGCGAAGGCGCCGTCCGGTCGGCGGACCTGCAGGCGATAGGGCCCAAGCGAAATCAGGTCGGTGGACATCAGGGCGTGTTCCTTCTCGAAGGCCCCATTTACCAACAGCTTTGGGCCCTCGGGTCCCAGATCCTGAGAGACCAGAAAGGCCTTGCCCCCGCGGATCACCACCTCGCCCGCAATGGATGGAATGCCAACCCCAGGAAGCCGGATGGAGGCGTCAGCCCCGCTGCCCAAGGTGGTGGTGTCTTTCTCCAGGGTCACCACCCGCTCCGCCGCGAAGGGCGATTTCTCGCCGCGCATCTTTTCATCCTTGTGTTTGCGCCAGGCCTGAACGTCCTGTGGCGCTTGGACTCCCACCGACATCAGCACCGGCACTAGCAGCATGGCGACTCCATTGAAACATC
>JAYVXV010000138.1:0-6605 GCA_043784905.1 Holophagaceae bacterium
CAAAGTCTGGGTCGCATCCAACGGTTTGAACGGATGCTTTTGGATGAAGGCGCGTTGATCGTAAAGTTCTGGATGCATCTCTCCAAAGATGCTCAAAAAAAGCGGTTGAAAAAGCTGGAGGCAAATCCGCTAACCCGGTGGCGAGTTACGGATCAAGATTGGGAACATTTCGAGATGTACGACCGATTTCGAAAAATCGGGGAGCGCTCGCTTCTGTTCACCAGCACCGCCGATGCGCCGTGGACCATCGTGGAGGCCACGGATTTCCGGTATCAGGCGCTCGCGGTGGGACAACATTTGCTTGATGTGCTGCGGCCGCGATTGGATGGGCGACCTGCCGCTTCTGCCGTCCTGGCTGCGCCAGTGGCGCCCCGGTTAGATTCCGTGAATGTATTTAAATCGTTGAATCTCTCGCAACGCGTCGAGAAAACCGATTACGAGGTGGAACTAGAGCGCCTGCAGGGGCGGTTGAATCTGCTGACTCGGCACAAGGCCTTCAAGCAGAGATCCGTTGTGATTGCATTTGAAGGCAGCGACGCGGCCGGCAAGGGTGGCGCCATCCGCCGGGTGACGGGGGCCTTGGATGCGCGCATTTATCGCATTATCCCAACTGCGGCACCCACCGACGAGGAAAAGGCGCAGCCCTACCTATGGCGGTTTTGGCGTCATATGCCAGGGAACGGACACATGGCCATTTTTGATCGGTCCTGGTACGGGCGCGTCCTGGTGGAACGAGTGGAAGGATTCTGTGCCGAGGCCGATTGGATGCGGGGTTACGGCGAGATCAATGATTTTGAAGAACAGATGCACCGCAACGGGACGATGGTTTGCAAATTCTGGCTGGCTATCAGTCCTGAAGAGCAACTCCGGCGTTTCGAGGCCCGCAAGGAAACCGCCTACAAGCGCTTCAAAATCACAGAGGACGACTGGCGAAACCGCGAAAAATGGGGCGCCTATGAACAAGCGGTCTGCGATATGCTCGACCGCACCAGCACAGCGTCTGCGCCTTGGACACTGGTGGAGAGCGAGGACAAGCATTTTGGCCGCATCAAGGTTCTGAGAACCCTCGTGGATCGTCTGGAAACTGAACTGTAAAAATAGGATTTGTCGTCCTAACTGCCCGCATGGGCATTGGCCATGGTGCAATCGAATGATCGAGCCGAAAAACTGGAATCGCGAACGACGCGAATGACGCGAATGACGCGAATGAAAACAGTAAGAGGGTGTACGGGTTGATGAACCCGGATTTTGCAGTTGTCATTGTTCCAGGCCGCTTCAGGCCTCGTTGTCGTGGGTCGCTATCGCATACATGAGTGCAAGATGGCCCATCCAAAATCAACAACGAAGCCTGATGCCAGAGGCCTGATGCCTTATGACCTTGAGCACAAACGCAAAATCCGGGATTAGTGCCATTCGCGGTTCTGTCGTTTTTCGGGGAACCACTTCTGAGGGTGATTCCTCAGCCTTCCGCTACCATCGCTCATGCCCCAAACCGATGCCCAAGCGCGCACTTTGCCACCTATGGCGGCAATCTCCTTGTTCGGTTTCGCCTCGGGCTTGCCCCTGCTGCTGACGAATTCGACCCTCCAGGCTTGGATGAAGGATGCCCATGTGGACCTAGGTCTCATCGGTCTTTCGGCGCTTATCGGGCTGCCATACAATTTGAAATTTTTGTGGTCGCCTGTACTGGATCGCTTCACGCCGCCCTTCATGGGGCGGCGGCGGGGTTGGATCCTGATACTTCAAATGGCCTTGGTGTTCGCCATCAGCGCCATGGGTTTTTTTGATCCGCGATCTAACTTGGCCGCCATTGCAGGGCTCGCGGTATTGGTGGCTTTTTTCAGCGCGAGCCAAGACATCGTGGTGGACGCTTATCGCACGGAGTTGCTGCCGGAAAAGGATCTCGGCCTTGGGTCCAGCCTCAATATCAATTTTTATCGAATAGCCATGCTCGTAGCTGGTGCCTTCGCGCTCTGGCTTTCAGATCGGGCGTCTTGGCGCATCGTTTACCTGGTAATGGCGGCGCTGATGATTCCAGGCATGGTCGCAGCGTGGTTCGCGCCGGAGCCCATCAACGCGCGCGCTCCGCGAACGCTGACGGAGGCGGTGGTGCGGCCCTTCACGGAATTTTTCTCCCGGCGGGGCGCCCTAGAAATGCTCGCCTTCACCATTCTTTACAAGCTCGGCGATATGCTCGCGGCGGCGCTGAACACGGTGTTCTTGATGGAGCTGGATTTCACCAAGACCGAGATCGGTCTTGCCACCAAGGGCCTGGGGCTCGCCTCGCTTCTGCTAGGAGCTTTCCTAGGGGGCATCGCCATGAAGCGATGGTCTTTGAAATACGCGCTGCTGATCTTCGGCATCCTTCAGGCCAGCAGCATCGCCGCGCCCTACTGCCTCGCCGTCATCGGCCACAACCGACCGCTCATGCTCGCCACCATCGGGCTTGAAAATTTCTGCTTCGGAACGGGTATGGTGGCCTACGCGGCCTTCCTCATGCGTATCTGCGACAAGCGCATGACGGCTACCCAATACGCCATGCTCTCAAGTCTCTTCGCCCTGACGCGCACGGTTTTTTCAAGCCCCGCCGGGCAGTTGGTGAAGTGGATGGGCTGGCCGCCCTTCTTCTTGCTCTGCATGGCCATCTCCATTCCAGGACTCCTGATGTTGCTGCGCTATGACCACTGGCAAATGCCGGACGCAATTCCGGCGGATTAGTTTCATACCAAACCGGCTAATATTTCGAACCTAAAATTGGGTCAGATGCTCAGTTCGGAGTTGCTGTGGGTTGCGCTTTCTGGCCTTGGTTCGCCTTCGGTGACGGAGATGAACTGGCCGCGCTTGGGGTCGTAGGCCAGCACGTCGCCGGTTTCGAAACGATAGACCCAACCATGGATATGGAGGCGTTCCTGGGCCATGGCATCAGCCACCGCCGGGTGGGTGCGCAGGTTTTCCAGCTGCACCAAAACATTCTCTCCCACCGTGGCGGTAAGGCGCTGACGACCTTCCAGGTGACTGTAGTTATCGTCAATGATTCGGCGAGTCTTGTCGGCATGGGCCAGCCAGTGACCCGTGGCGGGGAGTTCCGCCAATGATTCTGGATCCAGTAACGCGGCCATGGCACCGCAATTGGAATGGCCGCAGATGATGATGTCCTTCACGTGCAGCGAGGCGACAGCAAATTCGATGGTGGCCGCTTCGCCGCCCCAATGAGCTTCATAGGGCGGCACCAGGTTGCCGGCGTTGCGCAAAATGAACAACTCACCAGGCAGGGTCTGCGTGATGAGATTTGGATTGATGCGGGAATCCGAACAGGTAATGAAAAGCGTCTCCGGGGCCTGCCCGTGCTGGAGCTGGCCGAAGAAGTCCTCCTGGGAACGGAAAATGTTTTTCTGGAAATGATGGATACCGTCAACTAAGCGCTGCATCCTTCCAGGCTACCTTGATTTGAGATTTAAGAGCCTGTTTCAAAATGGGGCGATGCCGCGCTGGGAGCGCCGGGCGAGCGAGGCAGATGTCAGTTTGTCTTGCATATCGGCGAAGCCCGCCGCCCCAGCCTCATTTTGAAACAGGCTCTAAATACTCAAGTGCGCCAGGTGTTCTTCGGAAGTAATCGGGATGTTCGGCTCGTCGTGGATGATCTTGCCGTCTCGCAGTTTTACGATGCGGTGGGCATGGCGAGCGATGTCCTCCTCGTGGGTGACGAGAATGATGGTGTTTCCCTTCCGGTATAGATCCTCGAAAAGCGACATGATTTCGATGCTGGTTTTGGAATCAAGGGCGCCGGTGGGCTCATCCGCCAATAGGATCGAAGGATCGTTCACCAGCGCCCGAGCGATGGCCACACGCTGCCGTTGTCCGCCCGAAAGCTGGTTGGGCATGTGATCGCTGCGGGTTCCGAGGCCGACGTTTTCCAGGGCCTTCTGCGCAGCCGCATGGCGATTGGAGGGATTCATGCCGGCGTAGATGAGGGGCAGCTCTACGTTTTGCAGGGCCGTGGTGCGAGCCAATAAATTAAAGGTCTGGAACACGAAGCCGATTTCCTCGTTTCGGATTTGCGCCAGCGCGTCGTCGGTCATGGCTGAGGCCAGCTTGCCGTTCAGCTCGTAGCTGCCGCTAGTGGGTGTGTCTAGGCAACCGATGACATTCATCATCGTGGACTTGCCCGAGCCCGAGGGCCCCATGATCGCGACGTATTCGCCTCGCGCAATGGTCATGGAAACGCCGTCCAAAGCGCGCACTTCCATGTCACCCATCTGGTAGATCTTGGTGATGTCCTTGAGTTGGATCAGGGGGGCGTCAGTCATGTCAAATCCTTCAGATGCCTGAATAGAGTGAGGCCAAGATGCCTCGCTTGGCTAGGGAGGCTTCGGATTTGGGGGTGAAAAGTTTAGGGGCCGTTAATGAATGACCAGGGCCCTTCTGGCCATTCGTTTACGGCCCTTCATGCCGGAGGCAGTCCAGCGCGATGGATGGGGCTCCGAACAAAATCGAAGGCGCGCCGTGCCGGTCCCTAATTGGAAACTTCCAATAGAACCGCGAGCCCCTGTCCTCCCCCAATGCCGAGCGTTGCGACCCCCAGGCCACCTCCCCGCTTCCGCAGTTGGTGCACCAGGGTGACGACGATGCGGGCACCGCTGGCGCCAATGGGGTGACCTAAGGCCACGCCGCCGCCTGCGACATTTAGCTTTTCAGGGTCCAACCCAAGTTGATGGGCGCAGACCAGCACCTGAGCGGCAAAGGCTTCGTTGATCTCCCAAAGAGCGATGTCTTTTACGGAAAGGCCGTGATCGGCCAGCAGCCGCCGCACGGCGGGTACGGGGGCTTCGCCCATATCGAAGGGATCCACGGCGGATTCGGCCCAGCCCAGAATTCGCGCCAGGGGTTTTCGGCCTTCAAATTGATGGTTGCGCGCCAGCAGAATGGCCGCCGCCCCATCCGACAATGCCGATGCATTTCCGGCCGTGATCTGACCATCGCCATTGAATATCGGCGCCAGTTTCGCTAGTTCCGATTCGCAGGTGTGGCGAATGCATTCGTCGGCCTCAAGCTTGGGATGCGGGATCAATTCGGCCTTGAAATCCGCTGCCCGAGCGCGGGCATGGCTCCGCGCCGCGAAGGCATCGGATTCCACGCGAGTAATGCCGCGCTTGGCGACGAGCTGTTCGACGGTCTCGCCCATCAGCAGCCCCGTGATGGGGCAGCGGAGGCCGTCTTGGTGCATGACATCCTCCAAGGTCTGGTGACCCATGTGAAAGCCCCAACGCAGTCCCGGAACCAAATGGGGCGTGTCGCTCATGGCTTCGCTGCCTCCAATGAGCACCGGCCCATCGGAGCCGCATCGTAATGCTTGTCCACCGAAGATCAAGGCCTGAAGGCTTGATCCGCAGGCCATGTTGATCGTCGTGGCCGTCGTTTCGACAGGCATTCCTGCGCCTATGGAAATGGTTCGCGCGGGATTCATTCCTTGGGTGTGACTGCGGGCCATGCCCCAAAAAAGTTTTGAGGGCCGGGGCAAGGCTGGGTCTTCCATCAAGGCTCGGACCACGTGCTGGCCTAGCTTGACGGCTCCAATGCCCTGAAGATTTCCCCCATAACGACCTTGGGGAAGACGTTTGGCAGCAAGAATAAAAATGTCCCCGCTCGTGCCATTCATGGTTGAGCTTTGGTCTCGACCGAGGTGCTGAGAGGGTCGTCAGGCGTCTTCTCACGGGGGCCCAATCGTGTCGCGGGCGGGAACAAGGTGTCCAACAAGGCCTTGTGACGCGCTCCATATTCCCGAGTCCAAAACCAGACGCGGGTTCCAAAGCTGTGTTCCCTTGTGCTATCGGGAACCCCATAGGCGTCAAGGCCCTGGCTTCGCGCCAGATAGAGGGCTCGCGCCATGTGAAAGTCCGAAGTGACGATCACGAAGCGCTGCAACCCGAAGACCACATGGGCTCGCTTGAGGCTGTCGTAGGTCCGCCGCCCTGCGTAGTCGGCAATCACCAAATCCCCAGGGACGCCCTGTTTGAGAAGCCACCGGCGCATGGCTTGGGGTTCGTTGTAACTGGTTGTGCGGTTGTCGCCACTCACCAGAAACCAGGTCACCTTGCCCGCCCGGTAGAGATCCAGCGCCGTGCGGAGCCTGCCTTCAAGCACTGCGGTGGGCTCCCCGTCCGAATAAACGCCCGCCCCGAGTACGAGCACGGGTGATCCAAAGGTCGGGGCCTGGTCCGAGGAAAAGATTCGGCCACGGCCTCCGACCGGGAACCTTTTGAACGTCCACGACAGATCGCCCAAGAGGGCCAACGTGAGAATGATCCAGGTCCACTTGAGGACCCAGGGCCGACCCGGGGAATGCGCTGATTCAGAAGAAGTCATCGTGGGTTAGCATAGAGCCTTCGCACTAGTTCTTGTCTTCACCTTCTTCACCCCCTATTTCCGAGTGATCGAGGAGCGTAGTGCCTTGCGGCGCCCCTCCACCCAAGCCCGATGTAACCCCCCATGAGCACACCTGATCTTGAGCCAGGATCCGGAATGAACGGAAACCAAATGAACCCTTTCGACCCAACCACGATGACTTTGAATCCGCAGGCTGTTCGGCCAACAAGCCGTTTCAGATT